>JAABRS010000031.1 GCA_011390775.1 Clostridia bacterium
GGAGCAGGACCGTCAGGTTTAACTTGTGGATATTATCTTGCAAGACTGGGATATGAGGTTGAAGTATTTGAATCACAACCTGTAGAAGGAGGAGTACTGGCTTTTGGTATACCTGAATACAGATTACCAAATGATGTACTAGAACACGAAGTAAATCTTATAAAACAGGTGGGAGTTAAAGTACATCTCAATACAGAAGTAGGAAAAGATATACAGTTTGAAGAAATAAAAGATAGATTTGATGCTGTATATATAGCAACTGGAACACAATTTTCAAATAGAATTGGAATACCAGGAGAAGAATTAGAAAATGTATATCATGGACTGGACTTCTTAAGAGATGTAAACCTTAAAAAGAATGTAAAAATTGGTAAAAAAGTACTAGTTATAGGCGGCGGAAATACAGCTATAGACGCAGCAAGAACTTCTGTAAGACTTGGAGCAGAAAAAGTAACTATATTATACAGAAGAACTAAAGAAGATATGCCTGCAGACGATAGAGAGATAAAAGAAGCTGTAGAAGAAGGAATTGAAATAATGGAACTAGTGTCTCCAAAAAGCTTCCAAGGAACTGATAAAGTAGATTCTATAATTTGTCAAAAAATGAAACTTAGTAAGTTTGACAGTAGTGGAAGAAGAAAACCAGAAGTTGTTGAAGGTTCTGAATTTGTTATTGAAGCCGACATGGTAATTCCCGCTGTAAGTCAATCTTCAGATTTACCATTTATTGATAAAGATGAAGTAGAAATTACTAGATGGGGAACCTTTGTAACGGATAGAGATACCTTCATGACTAAACTTGATGGAGTATTTGCCGGTGGAGATGTTGCTAGAGGGTCAGATACAGCAATTACAGCAATAGCAGATGGTAAGGATGCAGCTGAAGCGATAGATAAATATTTAGGTGGAAGCGGAGAACTAAACACTGGAGAAGATATTGAAATTCCTAAACCAACAGATGAAAAAGAAATAGTTGAACATGAAAGATTTTCTATGAAATTCTTAGATCCACAAAAAAGAATAGATAATTTTGATGAAGTTGCTGTGGGATTTCATAAATTAAACGCTATTGCAGAAGCTATGAGATGTCTAAGATGCGATAGGAGGATATAGAGATGGTAAATTTAAAAATAAACAATAAAGAAATAAGTTGTAATGAAAGCTTAACTATAATAGAAGCAGCAAAAGAAAACAACATCTTAATTCCTAATCTATGCTATCTTGAAGATATTCATAAAATAGGATCATGTAGGATGTGTGTAGTGGAAGTTGAAGGAGAAAAAAACCTTCAAGCTTCATGTATGGTACCTGTAAGAGAAGGAATGGTTGTAAAAACAAATACTCAAAGAGTTAAAAGGGCTAGGAAGGTCGTATATGAACTTATGCTATCAGATCATCCTAGTGAATGTTTGAGCTGCAGTAGGAATCAAAACTGTGAATTTCAAGAGTTAGGAGAAATGCTTAAAGTTGACGAATCAAGATTTGAAGGAGAAGTATCAAAACCATTCCTAGACGAATCTTCCCCATCTATTGTAAGAGATGCTTCCAAGTGTATACTCTGTAGAAGGTGCGTTACAGTATGTAATGAAATACAGGAGTTAGGTATTATCAATCCTCAAAACAGAGGGTTTAAAACAGAAATAGGACCGGCATTGGAACTACCGTTAAACAGTGTGAACTGCAGCAATTGTGGCCAGTGTACAGTGGTTTGTCCTGTAGGAGCTTTGTATGAAAAAGATGCAACTAAACCTGTTTGGGATGCAATATTTGATGAAAAGAAAAGAGTTATTATTCAAACAGCTCCGGCAATAAGAGCAGCATTAGGAGAAGAATTTGGTTATGAAGCGGGTACATTAGTAACAGGTAAAATGGTGTCAGCATTAAGAGATATTGGATTTGATGATGTATTTGATACTAATTTTGCAGCTGATTTAACTATTATTGAAGAAGGATATGAGTTTTTAGAAAGGGTTAAGAATGCCTTAACAGGAAAAGATTCAGTACTACCTATGATTACAAGTTGCAGCCCAGGATGGGTAAAATACGTAGAACACGATTTCCCTGAAGCATTAGATCATGTATCAAGCTGCAAATCTCCTCATATGATGTTGGGAGCTTTAGCTAAAACATACTATCCTGAAAATAACAACATAAATCCAGAGGATATATTTGTTGTATCGGTAATGCCTTGTACAGCTAAAAAGTTTGAAATATCAAGACCGGAAATGATGAATAAAGGATTACAAAATGTAGATGCAGTACTTACAACGAGAGAACTTGCCAGTATGATAAAGGAAGCAGGCATTGATTTTAAAAGTTTAAATGATGATAAATTTGACGATCCTCTAGGTCTATCTACTGGAGCAGCTGATATATTTGCAACAACTGGTGGTGTAATGGAAGCAGCTTTAAGAACTGTATATGAAGTTGTTACTGGTAGAGAGGTACCCTTTAATAAACTTAGAGTAGAACCAATAAGAGGCTTAGAAAAAATAAAAACAGCTGATATAATTATAGAAAACCCATTGGATGACTATAAGTTTTTAGATGGTGTAACAGTAAAAGTAGCAGTTACAAGTGGATTGTCAGGAGCAAAGCAGTTAATGAAAGAAATATCTGAAGGAACATCACCTTATCACTTTATAGAAATTATGGGATGTCCTGGAGGATGTATAAGTGGTGGAGGACAACCAAGATTTTCAGATAAAGATACTGTACAAAAGAGAATTCAAGCTATATGGCGAGAAGATGAAGGTAAAGAATTCAGAAAATCTCACGAAAATCCAGCTATTAAAAAAATATATGAAGATTATTTAGATAAACCACTAGGACATAAATCACATGAATTACTCCATACAAAATATACACGAAGAGGAGTATTCAACGAATATATTTAGTAATAATTATTGTAAAATCCTGATGAAAATCAGGATTTTATTTTTGCAGAAAATACGATATAATATAACTTGTCTAAGAAAAAATAACAGCAAAGGATGAATAAATTGAAGATAGTATGTATAGGAGACAGTTTAACCTACGGATATAGAGTAAGAAGGTCTAAAACCTGGATAAACCTAACTGAAAAAGAATTGAAAATTAATATTGAAAACAAAGGTATAAGTGGAGATACTACTGGTGGTATGTTAGCAAGATTTAGAGAAGATGTAATTTCAAAGAAACCTAAAATAGTTTTTATAATGGGTGGAAGCAACGATATAATAACTGGAGCAGATCTTGGGGTGCCACAGTCGAATATTATGGCTATGGTACATCAAGCTAGAGGGAATATGATTACTCCTATTATAGGATTACCTACAAAAATAGATGTAGATGAAGTAATAGAAGAATGGTCTTCTTTTGCAGATTATGAAAAAATATCCGAACAAATAGATAAGTATAATAGTTGGTTAAAGAGGTTTTCAAAGGCATTTGAGATAGATTACATTGATTTTAACATTGAAATTAACAAACTATCTAATAAAGAAATTCACAGCATTTATTTGGATGGTCTTCATTTTAACGATAAGGGTCATAAGTTGATGGCTCAGGTTTTTATAGAAAAAATTAAATCTTATCTTTAATTTAATGTAACAAGTTCTCCTAAGAGTATATAATAATCTAAGATGGGTATATATTCAAATACATAAATGAATGTTATACTTTATAAATTCAGATATAGGAGAGAGAATATGGTTATATTAAAAAAAGAATATATAAATATTTTAATAGTGATTGTAATAATATTATTAGGTTATTTAATATTTATAGAAAATAGAGATATAAGCAAGACAGAAGAAAATGATTTAGTTGGGGAAGAAATAAACCAAGAATTAGGAAAGGAAGTTGATGTTATGCCAAATTATGAAAAGGGTAAATTCAAAGAAATTTATTTAGCAGGAGGATGTTTCTGGGGAGTAGAAGCTTATTTTGATAAAATCATAGGAGTAGAATTTACGGAAGTTGGCTATGCTAATGGTAAAACGGAAGAAACCAGTTATCAAGATATTGATTCTACAGGACATACTGAAACTGTAAGAGTTGTATATGATCCTGATGTTGTAGAACTTGATAATATTCTAGAATACTACTTTAGAATAATTGACCCTACAATTTTAAATAGACAGGGTAATGATATTGGAACTCAGTATAGAACTGGAATATATTATGTAAATGATGAAGATAGGGAATTAATAGAAAAACATATAGAAAAAATAAGTCCTGATTACGATAGTGAAATCGTAACTGAGGTAGAACTTCTTAAAAATTTTGTGATAGGGGAAGAATATCATCAGGACTATCTAGAGAAAAATCCAAACGGATACTGTCATATAAACTTAAGTGATATACCAAATAGGAAACCGGAAATTAATCCAAATGATTATAAAAAACCATCGGATGAGGAAATAAAAGAAATGCTTACCGATGAACAATATGAAATCACACAGGGTAAAGGTACAGAACCACCTTTTGATAATGAATATAATGATAATAAAGATAAAGGTATATATGTTGATGTTGTAACAGGGTTACCATTATTTAGTTCTAGAGATAAGTATGAATCAGGAAGCGGTTGGCCTAGTTTTACAAAACCTATAGACAAAGGTTTATTGAAATATTTAGAAGATGAATCTTTAGGAATGAAAAGAGTAGAAGTTTTAAGTATAAGCGGAGATACCCACTTAGGTCATGTGTTTGATGACGGTCCAGAAGAAGAAGGAGGATTAAGATACTGTATGAACAGCGGATCCCTTAAATTTATTCCACTGGATCAAATGGATGAAGAAGGATATGGAGAATTAAAAGTATATGTAGAATAAAAAAAAGCTAGAGGCAAAACCTCTAGCTTTTTTTAAGCACTTTCATATGCTATATCAGTAATTGGTATATTCATATCAATTAGCATTTTTTCTGCTGCATTAGTCATCGGTGGAGGACCGCACATGTATATTTTATTTTTATTTAAATCCATATTTTTTAGTACATCTGTTACAAATCCTTTTTCACCTTCATAGTCTTCATCAAAAGCTACTACTTTTACGTAATTAAATTTGTCAGAAGCTTCTGCATATTTTTTAAATTCTTCATCAAACATAAATTCATTTTCGTAATTTGCACCGTAAACTAATGTAAATTTTTCTAAATTATTATCTTTTTCAACTAAATCTTTAACGATAGCTCTAAATGGGGTTATACCTATACCACCGGCTACAAGTACAACTTCTTTAGCTTTTTCATCAATAAGAAGTTCATGTCCCATTGGACCTTGAAGAGTAACTTTATTACCTTTCTTAAAGTTGTTAAAAATGATACCAGTTCCGTAACCATCTTCCATTTTCTTAACATCTACAGTTATTGTTTTATTTACCTCGTCAAATTTGGATATGGAATAAGCTCTATACATTTCTGGGTTGCTCTGTATTTTAACTAAAATAAATTGTCCAGGCTTATATTTGACATCTTCATTATCAAATTTAAAGATATATTCATTAATCGTTTCATTAACTTCGGTTATACTTTTAATTGTTGAAGAAAACTCTTTTCTGTATTCATACCCAAACAAATTCGTTGATTCTTTAATTTTAAGAGCTTCGTATTTGTTATCTAAAGTTAGAACACCTGCAGGACAGTTTTCTACACAAGTAGAACATCTAATACAGTTTTCTGAATCAAATTGATTTTCTTCAGAAAATTCTAAGTATGGAGTTAGCTGCATAGGACAAACCCTAGAACACTTTCCACAAACATGACACATATCTGTATTTGCTACTGTAATTTTTTCATCAGTTTTATCATTAACGCCTAAAAACTTACCTATTTTATAAGAAAACTTTTGAAGTGTACCCATTGGACAAAAATTGCACCAGGTTCTAGAAGAAATTGTCAAGCTTGTTATGCCACCTACTACGGTGACCATAAGATAACTGGCTACAAATATAAAACCTAATTTTTCCCAAAACATCATATTGCCCCATAGTCCCGAGACCCTTATAAATTTTCTTCCAAGATTAAAAGAAAAATATCCAAAAAAAATAATACCAAGTGCTTTAGATTTTAAAAATGATGGTATTTTTTTATTATTGGTAATTGGATATAAAAGTGAATCAAATAAACTACCGTGGGGGCAAATATTACCGCACCAGTATCTTCCTTTGAAAAATGAGACACCTGTTAAACCTATCATAACCGGCAAAACTAACAGACCGAGAATAGGAAACCACAATCCACCGATAGCTACTGTTAGGGTGAAAATCCAAGCGTATTTTCGCCATGGTGAAAATATCCTATTTGTTTTAATGTAAAAATCCGACATATTTTAATAACCTCCTGTTGATTTTGTCGTATACCCTATAGGGGTATATAGTTTAAATTATAAAACACCTTATCCTATCTGTCAACTATGAATTTAGATAGAAATATTAACTTATCAAAAAATACTTCTGTTATATTTACTTAAACTCTGTTATAATTAAAAGTCGCTTATTTAGAAGAAAAGTATTTTAAATAATATAGATAACAATAAATAAATGAAATAAATGGAAGGAAGTAATTATTTAAATGGAAAAAATCAAATTTTCACAGTTACAAATATCAAAGGAAATATTAAAAGGTGTTGAGGATATGGGGTTTGAAGAAGCTACAGCAATTCAAACAAAAAGTATCCCACTTATCATGGAAGGTAAAGATGTAATCGGACACTCCCAGACGGGAACAGGAAAGACTGCAGCTTTTGGGATTCCAGCTCTTGAATCTATAGATGAGAATATAGAGAACATGCAGGTTTTAGTTTTATGTCCAACTAGAGAACTTGCAATACAGGCAAGTGATGAGATTAATAAGTATGGCAAATACAAAAAAGGTATTAAAGCTATGCCTATCTATGGAGGACAGCCTATAATTAGGCAAATAAAGGCATTAAAAAGAAAACCTCAAATTATAGTAGGAACTCCAGGAAGAGTAATGGACCATATGAGAAGACATACTCTTAAAATGGAAGATCTAAAAATGATGGTTCTTGACGAAGCAGACGAAATGCTAAACATGGGTTTTAGAGAAGATATAGAAACTATTTTGAAAGACGTACCACAGAAAAGACAAACTGTTCTTTTCTCAGCAACTATGTCTAAAGAAATTTTAAAGATTACCAAAAAATATCAAAATAATCCGGAATTAGTAAAAGTAGTACATAAAAAACTTACTGTACCTAGTGTGGAACAGTATTATTTTGAAGTTAGAAACAACATGAAACTGGATGTATTGAGTAGACTAATAGATATGCATAATCCAAAACTAGCATTAGTATTTTGTAATACTAAAAGAAAAGTAGACGAATTAGCAGGACAGATGCAGTCAAGAGGATATTCTGCTGAGGGTCTTCACGGAGATATGAGACAGACTACAAGAACAAGAGTTATGAATGCATTTAGAAAAGGCATTATAGATGTTCTTATAGCTACAGATGTAGCAGCTAGAGGAATCGATGTAGATGATATAGAAGCAGTTTTCAACTTCGATGTACCTCAAGATGAGGAATACTATGTTCATAGAATTGGTAGAACAGGTAGAGTTGGAAGAGTGGGTAAGGCTTTCACCTTCGTATCAGGAAGAAAAGAAATATATTCTTTAAAAGGAATACAAAAATATACAAACACAAAAATTCATCTTCAGCAAATACCAACAGCTAAAGATATAGAAGAATTACGAATTAGAGACTTTAAAAAAGAAATAAAGAAAGCAGTAAAAAAAGAAGATTTAAGAAAATATCTAGATATAGTCGATCAAATAATGGACGATGATATTACATCAGTTGATATAGCAGCAGCTATGATTAAGATGTATGTAGATAAAGATGAAGAAGTAAAAGAGCAAGAAGAATCATCAGATGTATTTGGTGATACAGGAGCAGAACCGGGAATGGTAAGATTATTTATCAATGTTGGTAAAAAAGATAGCGTAAGACCTGGAGACATTGTTGGAGCTATAGCAGGCGAAACTAAAATGTCAGGAAAACTTATTGGTACAGTAGATATTTTTGATAAGTATACTTTTGTAGAAGTTCCTAGAGAAAATGCACGAGAAGTACTAACTATTATGAGGAACAATCAAATCAAAGGTAGACCTATTGTAATAGAACCGGCAAAAGGTAAAGATAAAAGATAAAAAAATAAATGTATATTTAAGCTTAAAAGTGGTATAATTCTAATAAGATAGTTATATACTTCACTAATTTTAGGGACGGAATAACTTAAAATTTTAAAGGAGAGGATTATATGGCAAAATTAAGTGTAATTGAAGGAATAGGCCCGGCATATGAAGAAAAATTAAAGGAAGCTGGTGTAAGTTCAATTGAAAATTTGCTAGAAGTTTGTGCTAGTAAAAAGGGCAGAAAAGAATTAGCAGTAAAAGTAGATCTTTCAGAAAAACTAATTCTTAAATGGGCAAATCACGCTGATCTTATGAGAATAAAAGGTGTAGGCGGAGAATATGCTGAATTACTAGAAGCTTCAGGAGTAGACACTATACCGGAATTAGCTCAAAGAAATCCTGAAAATCTCTACAACAAGATGGTAGAAGTTAATGAAGAAAAGAAATTAGTAAGAAAACTACCTACTGAGAAACAAATACAAAAATGGGTAAAAGAAGCAGACTCTTTACCAAGATCATTAAATTATTAATAGCACAAATAAGAACCACGGAATTTTCAATTTCGTGGTTTTTTTAAACTTTAAATATAAAAAATAAAAATTCAAATTATTAATATGATATAATAAAGGTACTTATTAACAATATATAAATAAAGGAGTATAATTTTGATTAAAATAATAGCAGACTCAACTTGTGATTTGAGTGATGAAATTTTAAAAAAATATAATATTGCAACTGTACCCTTGAACATTATGATTAATGGTAAAAATCATAAAGATAGAATAGATATAGAACCGGAAGAATTTTACCAGATGCTGCCAAAATTAGAGAAGTTACCAACAACTTCTATGCCAAGTCCTGGAGAGTTTTCTAATGAGTATAAAAAAGCTCAAGATCAAGGGTTTGATGAGATTTTATGCATATGCATGTCAAGTGGAACCAGTGGTTCATACCAATCTGCAGTAATAGCCCAAAAAGAATACTTAGAAGAAAATCATAATGTTAAAATTCATGTTGTTGATTCAAAATGTATGAGTCATGGTAGTGGGTATCTTATTTTAAAAAGCTCTCTAATAAAAGAAAAGGGTGCTACATTTGATGAATTAATAGATTTTAATGAAACATATAAAACTAATGTTAAGCATTTTTTATCGGTAGATGATTTAAACAATCTTATAAAAAGTGGAAGACTAACAAATGTAAGTGCTATGATAGGTAAAATACTTAGAGTAAAACCAATAATGTCTATGAAAAATGGAAAAGGAGCAATAGTAGCCAAGGTTAGAGGAACTAAGAAAGTATATGAACACTATATAAATGAATTTAAGAAAAGAATAGATGAAGAACTGACAGACTTTGTTATAATTGGATATACCTCTGACTTATCATATGCTGAAAAACTGAAGGAAAAATTAATAGAGAATACAAATTTTGAAGGAACAATTTATGTAATGCAAATGGGTGTTTCTGTAGGAACTCACGTAGGACTAAGAGGATTATCAATGTATTTTATTGAAAAGGGTCATAGACATGATGGACTAATATACAATCAAATGAATCAACTGCTTGAAAAAAAAGATGAAATTTTAAAGATGATTAACAGAATAAAGAAAAAATAAAAAACTTAGTGCAAAAAAATATTAGCATATGCCCAAAAAATATTGTTTTTTTTATTCAAATATTTTAAATTTAATGTTATAATTAACTTCCATTAGCATTTCTAATGAGTCTCATGTCATGAATAATGGGAGCAATTTCTATGCTCTAAATTCAAAAGTGTACTATTATAATTGAATAATATAATAAATGAAAAGTTAATTATAAAAAAATATCCGAATTAATAGAATTGACAGAAAGGAATGATGTCATGGATTACATCCCCGTATTACTAATCCTTATACCTGTAGTTGCATCTATGGTAGTATATTTAACTGATAATAAGTATGGGAATTATATTGTTTTTATAAGTCAAGGAGCTATAACTGTATTAACCATAATATTTTTCCAAATAAGCGAAGGTTTTAAGGAACCTGTATTTCTAAATCTTGGAAACTGGAATCAAACGGTAGGAATAGTATTAAAAAACGATACTTTATCATTTGCCTTTATAACACTAACAATAATAATGTGGTGGTCGGCTATACTGTACTGTTGGAAAATAAGGGGACAGGACTCTAAATTCATGTTTTTACTTATGTTTTTAGAAGGTATTTATCTAGGTATGTTACAAACTAACGATATCTTTAATCTTTTTGTTTTTATTGAACTAATTACAATTCTTTCTACAATTCTTATTTTATATAAAAAAGATGGATTTTCAGTAAGAGCAGGATTATACTACTTATTATTTAATAGCGTAGGTATATTATTCTATTTGTTGGGAATGGTTATGATATACAATCTTGTGGGAACTTTAAACATAGAAATATTAACTGAAAAATTAAAAATGGTTGACAATGTAAGATTTTTAACTATAAGCTATATATTTATTATGGCGGCAGTTGGTGTTAAATCAGCTTTTTTCCCGGTTTTTAACTGGCTTCCAAAAGCTCATAGTGCAGCTCCATCATCTATATCAGCTTTGCTATCAGGTTTGCTTGTTAAAGCAGGGTTATATGTATTTATTAGAATGAATCAAATGTACACAACAGTGAGTTTAGGTAATTTCTTTTTAGTTTTAGGATTCTTCTCTGCTTTAATAGGAGTGATTTTTGCATTAAGTCAAAAAGATATTAAACAAATTCTTGCTTTTCATACGGTATCTCAAGTTGGGATAATGATGATAGGATTGAATTTAACAGATCAGACAAAGACTATTGGTGGTCTTATGCATATCTTTAATCATGCTTTTTTTAAATCTCTTTTATTCTTAGGTGCTGGTGTTATTATTACTAGATATAATAAAAGAAAAGTTACAGAAATAAGAGGAGTATTTAAAAAAATGCCTTTAGTATCCATTTTAATGATTATTGGAATGTTATCAATTTCTGGTGCTCCTATGTTTAATGGATATGTAAGTAAGACAATAATTAAATACGGATTAAAGGGTAATATTATTGCAGAATATGCTTTCAATATAATAAATTTAGGAACTATAATGTCTTTTTTGAAAATGTCTCAGATTTTTTTAAAAGATAATGAATACAGTAGAGGAATTACTGTAGCAAAAAAAGAAAGATTTATAAGTGTAAAAACAGCATTAGCTATTCCAGCATTCTTTTGTATTACCATAGGTATATTCTACACGCCTATAATTAGTTATATATTTAATATTGATATATCCTATGTTAAGAGCATGGAAATATCAAGTTTGATAGACTATTTAATTAATATAGGGATAGGATTTATAATATATAAGTTAATAATTGAGAAAGATTATAAATTCATAAAAGTAATAAGACATACTAATATTTCTTTCAGCACGTCAAACTATTTGCTCATTTTATATATTTTTATAATGATGATTTGGAAATGGTAAAAATTTTAGGAGGATTATTATGAGAAAAGAAAAAGATAAAATCAATGCAATTATTCTTGAGGTTACATCTTTATTGTTAGAATTAGGTGGGAAAGATATATGTATTCATGAAGAAGAGAAGGAAGATAAATACATAATTAAGATGTCAGTTTCTCATACACATATAAATAATGAAATAATAGAGAAATTAAATAAAACCTTAAACTCCGATAATGTTGGAGAGGTTGAAGGATACTACTGGGAGCTGTTGGGAAAAGGTAAAAATAGAGATAATCTATATATAATAGGTAGTTTAATTGATAAAGCAGAGATTAGATATCTGAATGATGATGAGCTTGAAATTATAATGCACAGAGAAAAGAGGTAGTACATGAGAAGATTTAGAAACAATTATAAACTTTTTATTGTTTTAATGGGATTTTGGCTTTTGCTAAACATGAGTTTAAGACCTTTAAATCTAATTGCTGGTGCATTGATATGTTTGTTTGTAACTAATTTTTCTGAAGGTATATTGTACAATCATAGAGGATTTGTTTTTAAGGCAATTGACGTAAAAGTTCTAATACCTTATACATTTAATTTATTTAAAGAAATATATATATCTTCTTTTAGCTATATAAAGAGAATAATTAAAAAAGACTGTCAACCTTTCATCACTGAAATAGAACTCAAAGTTAAAGATCCTCTTATTATAGCTATTATTGCAAACTCAATTACCTTGACACCAGGAACCATAACCGTTAATGCTGATGGAAATAAATTAACTGTTTTATCACTAAAGGATTGCAAAGAAGGTCCAGAAACGGTGAGAAAAGAAATAAGAGAAAATTTCGAAAGATTTTTTATTTAACATAATTGGAAGGATGAAATTTATGATTTTAATTGTTACTATGTTTTTGCTGGTAGGAGCGATGTTGTTTTCCTTAATAAGACTAATAATTGGACCGACCATATGGGACAGATTACTGGCATTGAACCTTATTTCGGCAAAAACTATATTACTAATAGCTTTGTATGCTGTATATACGGAAAGACCTGTGCTGTTGGATATTTCTTTATCTGCAGGAATAATAGGGTTTTTGACAATTACATTATTTGCAAGATTTATTATAGCAGGAGGTAGATCTAATTGATAGGTAGAATTCTTTTGGTAATTTCATGGATTTACATATTTTTTGGAGTTTTAGGGATATTTAGATTCTCTAATATGTATTCTAGATTACTTACCAGCAGTAAAATCGACACAGTAGCTTCAATTACAGCTATAATTGCTCTTGTTTTTTACACGGGAATAGGAGAATACACTGTAAAATTAATATTAATTTTAGTTTTTATATTAATAACAGGTCCTATAAGTAATCATATTATAGTTAGATCAGCATATCTAAACGAAATACCTGTTAATGAGAAGGAGGTAAAGGGATGGAAACTGTAGTACTAGCAAATTTTATCCAGGTACTTCTAATTATTATAACAATAGCTTTAGTAGCAAATAAAAATAACACAGTAGTAGCTATTTTATTTTCGGTTTCTTCTCTATTTCTAGCACTGCTTTACTTTTTTAACAAGGCGCCGGATGTTGCTCTTGCTGAGATTGCAGTAGGAAGTGCCATAATGCCTTTAATACTCATAATATCTATTTCAAAGCAGAGGGAGTATGTGGTTATAACCCATGTTAAAGATGATTTCGTTAATTCTTTAACAGGTGAAGGCAGAAAAGTACTTCAAGATTTTGCAGATAGTAATAATTTAGAATTAAAAATATACGATAGAGACATAGACAATATTAAGGGTATATTTAGAGAAAGAAATGTAGATTTAATAATTGACAGATCTGATGACAACAAGATTTATTATTTGAGAGGTAAAAAAAGCAGTTTACTTATAAGTAAACTTGAAAACAAGGTTAAGAATCTAGAAAACATTAAAATCATAAAAGAAGAAGAGGTAGAAACTAATGATTAAAAAAATAACTTTAATCGGTATGTTAATCTTTATGTTATTTGTGTTTTCCTCCAATATATCATGGTTAGAGGATAATATTGACACAACTACAAAAGATTATTATATAGAAAATTCACTATATGAAACTGGATCAAGAAATATAGTTACTGGTATTTATTTGGATTACAGGTTATTTGATTCTATTTTTGAAACAAGTCTATTACTAATTACAGTTTCTGGAATTACTTTTATGTATAAAAAAGACGACCCAACCCTTTAGAGAGGAGCTGCAAAATGAAAAATTCACAAATATTAGTATGTATAAGTCGAGTACTTTTTCCATTTGTTTTAGTATTTGGATTTTATGTAATTGTAAACGGACACCTAACTCCTGGTGGAGGATTTCAAGGTGGAGCTATTTTGGCAACAGCTATTCTTATAACATACTTTATAATACCTGAAAGAATTAATATTATAGATGGTTTAGTAAGGCTTGAAAAACATCTTTTTCTATGGATAATAGTGGTAGGATCTTTGAGTCTAATTACTAAAGGAACTTTTTTTACAAACCCATTACCAATACCAGCAGCAATCAGTTTTAAAAGGATATTTTTAGTTTTATTGAATTTTCTTATAGGCAGCAAAGTTGCAATTGGTCTTGTAGCTATATTTTCAAGTTTTATAGAAGAAGGAAGGAGTTAATATGAATCCAATACTATCATTTATTATTATTTTAATTGGCTTATATGGAATGGTTGCAAGTGAGAATATAATTAAATCTATCATATGCTTTAGTATAATTGAAACAGCTTTAATACTCTTGTTTTTAAATTTAGGGAATGTTGGACTAGGAGATATTCCAATCATAATTGATGGTATTTCAAACATGGTAGATCCGCTACCCCAAGCACTAATGATAACTACTATAGTAATCGGTGCTTCTACTACAGCTCTTGCTTTTATGATAAGTATAAAGATTTTTCACTACTACGGTACATTAGAATGGGATGAGCTATTAGAAAGAGAAGGTTAAAATGAATATAGATTTGATACCTGTCTTTTTGATATTTATACCGGTAATAACTGGTGTTTTAATATATATAACCCACCACTATAAATTTAATATGCTGGTTTTTTTGGCTCAAAGCATTGTTACAGGACTGGCTTTAAGATACTACTTATATTTCGATAAGTTTAATGGAGAAGTCTTTTTAAATCTTGGGAATTGGAGTGAAAAAATAAGCATTGTTTTAAAAAACGACTATCTATCTATGACTTTTATATTTTTAACTATTATAATGTGGTGGATGGTAATCATATACTCGTGGAAAGAAAGAAAAAGAGATTCTAAGTTTTACTTCTTCCTATTATTTTTAGAAGGAGTTTTCTTCGGACTGCTTCAAACAAATGATCTCTTTAATCTTTTCGTGTTTATTGAAATCACAACCATTATTTCAACTATACTTATATTATATAAGATGAGTGGTGAATCTGTAAGGGCAGGACTTTACTACTTGCTTTTCAATAGCGTTGGGATAATGTTTTTTCTTGTTGGAATGGCTTTTATTTACTATTCTGAAGGTACTCTAAACATCAATATATTGACAGAAAGAATAAATATATTACAAGGATTAAATTTAACTAATTTATCTTATATATCGATTATGGCAGCAGTTGGAGTTAAATCTGCATTTTTCCCTGTGTACAACTGGCTTCCTAAAGCACATAGTGCAGCACCTTCGGTTATTTCTGCCTTGTTATCAGGATTATTAGTAAAAAGTGGTCTATATGTTTTTATAAGAATTAATTCAATGTATGGTCTGGAAACTTTTAGAGAGTTTTTTATAATTTTAGGACTATTCACTGCCATATCTGGAGGGATTTTTGCAATAAGCCAAAAAGATATTAAACAAATCTTAGCATTTA
>JAABRS010000032.1 GCA_011390775.1 Clostridia bacterium
ATAAAAATGAATCTGTTAAAATCTTGGAAAACAACTTTTCTACCATTACCTCCTACGGGGAAGGATTAGGGGATGAAAATCCACTATGGATTGTAACTGCTTCAGACAAAGAAAACTTAACTAAAGTGCTAAAAACACTAACTGAAAATCACAAAGAAATATATCTATCCTACAGCATAGCCTTAACAGAAGAAGGATTAATAAAACTACCCTTAGAATAAGGAAGATAAAAAATGAAATATTTATACAGTGAAAAAAACAATTTCATATATAAACTAAATACCTCTACAGTAGTATTTTTTATCTTTACATTATTCCTGCTATCATTAATATTCACTCATCCCATATATCTTGGGACACTGTTTATAATTACCACATTAATGATAATAACATCGGGAAATTGGCTAGAATGGAAGGGATATTTAAGGTTGTCCATACCTATAGTAATAATGATTATTTTGGTAAACAGCATATTTGTAAAAACAGGTAGTAATGTAATTTACCAGGGACCTACCCTACCTTTTATAGGAAGATTAAGAATAACCTTAGAAGCATTAGCCTACGGAGGAGCTATGGGACTAAGACTTATAATTATTATAAGTCTCTTTTGTCTTTATACATATACGGTTCAACCGGATAAATTCATGAAACTTTTCAGTAGATTCAGCAGCAAAATAATATTTATTGTGATTTTATCCATAAGACTATTTCCTCTATTAATAGAAGATTACAAGAGAATAATAGAAGTCCAGAAAACTAGAGGAGTAAAAATAAACAAAGGAAAATGGATAGATAAAATAAAAAATGCACTACCTATTATAAGCGTACTCCTATTATCCAGTCTAGAAAGATCCTTTGAACAGGCTGAATCAATGTATGCCAGAGGATACGGCAGTGGGAAAAGAAGTATTTATCAAAAAGACATAAAAAGAAGAAGGGATTACATCATTACAATTTCAACTATTATAGGATTAGCATCCGGCCTTTGTATTTTTACAGCAGGACAGGGGAGTTACAGTTACTATCCTAAACTTTCTAATCCCTCTCTATTAGACTACAGATTATATTCTATACTTGTTATAACCATGATACTACCGGCAATATTAAACTGGGGGTGGAAAAAATGGCCGATATTAAAATCCAAAATTTAACATACACCTATCCTGAAAAAAAAGAAAAATCACTAAACAACATTAATCTGGAGATATTCCCCGGGGAATTTGTCCTTGTAGTAGGAGGTTCAGGAAGCGGTAAATCCAGTCTAATTCGATCCATAGCAGGCCTTGCTCCTAATTTTTACGGCGGTAAATCAACGGGAAATATAAACATAAAAAACAAAAATTTAAAAAAAATAGATAGAAGAGATTTAGTCCAAACACTAGGCATTGTATTTCAAAATCCAGAAAGTCAGCTTGTTATGACAGATACGGAGCAGGAAATTGCCTTTGGCTTAGAAAATATAGAAATGCCTGAAAAAATAATAAAAAGACGGATAATGGAGGTTACCAGTGCTTTATCTTTATCTAACTTCAAAAACTCCTTCATCACCCAGTTATCAGGTGGGCAAAAACAAAAAGTAGCTCTAGCATCAGTTTTAGCCATGCAGCCGGACATACTATTGCTTGACGAACCCACATCTCAGCTGGATCCAATAGCAGGAGAAGAAATACTAACAATGGTAAGAAGGTTAAACGAAGAAAACGGTACTACAGTAGTTTTAGTAGAACAAAAGCTAGAGAGGTGTTTTCACTTTGCAGATAGGATATTGATAATGGAAAATGGAGAAATAATAAAAGACAGTAAAGATATAAGTGAAATAGGAAAATGGTCAGCAGAAAAAAATAAATCCTACATTCCTCCACTATCTCAACTCTTTGCAAAGGCTGGATATGACCATATACCCCTTACAGTAAAAGAAGGAAGAAATCTAATAAATAGAGAAAAAAATAACGTATATAATAAAGAAGAAAAGCGGAAAACCTGCGAAAGCCGGAAAAGAAAATTAAAACCAGCATCAAAAGAAAATCCAATACTAAGCATTAAAAACATGTGGTTCAATTACAAAACAAAAGAAGAAATATTAAAAAACATAAATCTAGAAATAGAAAAAGGAAGCTTTACAGTAATCATGGGAGAAAATGGAGGAGGAAAAACAACTCTACTTAAAACAATCAGCGGACTTCTAAAGCCAACAAAAGGAAAGGTTGAGATTCAAGGTAAAAATACTAAAAAACTTCAGGTAGAAGAAATTGCAAAAGAAATAGGATATTTATCTCAAAATCCTAAAGACTACCTTTTTCTACCAACAGTAAGAGAAGAAATTCAATTCACCCTAGACAATCTCCAGATAGAAAATAGAGAAAATATAGATAAAATCCTTGAACAACTAGAAATTAAAAAATTTGCAGATCTAAATCCTAGAGATTTAAGTACAGGAGAAAGACAGAGAGTTGCTTTAAGTACAGTTTTAGCTTCCAATCCCAAAATGCTGCTCCTTGACGAACCCACAAGAGGATTAGACTACGACCTTAAAGAAAAACTGGGTAAAATACTTAAAGAACTTCAAAAACAGGGTACAGCAATACTTATGGTAGCACACGATGTAGAATTTGCTGCAGAATATGCAGATGAGGTAGTACTACTTTACGAAGGAAGTATCATAGAAAAAGGAAATAAACAGGATTTACTTACAAAATCCACTTTCTACTCTCCCCAGATAAGCAGACTATTTTCCGATTATGAAGATGGTATAGTTACAGTTCAACAAGGACTAGAAGCATTATCCAAGTACAATCAGGAGGTAAAACATGAGATTATTTAAAAATATAATAATTACATCATTAGTATTAGCCCTTATAATACTAAATGCAGCGGAAGTTTCAGCATATACAATAATAGATAGTCCTTTAAATGAAGGGATAAATTATTTGAAATCTATCCAAAACAAAGATGGAGGATTCCCGGTAAAAGAAGGACGTGAAAGTGATGTATCTACAACCACCTGGGTTATTATGGCTCTTGCAGCAGTTGAGGAAGACTTAGATAGCAGCAAATGGACTCCTAATGACCAAAATCCAGTAGACTATTTATTAAACGCAGATAATCAGCTAAAAGAAACAACTGAATACGCTCGTATACTTTTAAGCCTAAGTGCTGCAAATAAGCAACCAGTATATAAGGGGCAAAATCTAGTAGATTCTATTCTATCTTTTCAAAAAGACAACGGACATTTCGGACAGACTAAACTAGGTGAAGATACCATGATAAATTCCCATATTTGGTCTATACTAGCACTAGCTTCAGCACAGGAAAACATATCAAAAACAAAAGAAGCAAAAGAATGGTTGATATCTTCCCAAAACAAAGATGGTGGATTCGGATGGTATGTAGGAGGAGAAAGCGACTCAGACGATACAGCAGTAGCTATCCAAGCCCTTATAATACTTGGAGAACATCCAAAAGCATCACCAACAATAAAAAAGGCACTGGAATTTATAAAGACAAGACAATCTTCAGATGGAGGCTTAAGCTCCAGTGATATGATGGGAAGTGAATCCAATTCCGCTTCAGATTCCTGGGTGCTTACAGCCCTTGCAGCAGCAGGAGAAAATATAGAAGATGAATTCTGGAAAGAAAATGATAAAAACATAAGAGACCACCTTATTAGTACTCAAAAAACAAATGGATCCTTCATGTGGAAAGAAGATGTAGAATCCCAACCTGTAAAAATGACCGCTTACGGTGTTACAGCTTTATCAGGAAAATCTTACCCGATAAATATAAACTATGAAAAAATTATTGAAAATATAAAAATATTTTCTGATATTTCATATAGTCACTGGGCTTATGAAGAGATTTTAGAATTAGTAAACAATGAAATCATATCCGGATATCCTGATGGGACATTTAAACCCAAAGGAAATGTAACCAGGGAAGAATTTACAAGCATGATAATAAAAGGGCTGAAAATGGAAAATCGATACTTTAGCAAAAATCTTAGTTTTGCCGACTTAAAAAAAGAATCCTGGTCGTATAAATACATATCTATTGCATATGGAAACAGCATAATAAAGGGACGTTCGGAAGATATATTCGACCCTAAAGGTGAAATTACAGGAGCAGAGCTAGCCACTATGTTAGTAAATACACTGCCGGATGAAGAAAAAGGAAATTTCTCTGAAGGAGAAAAATGGTACTCTAAAAATATAAAAATAGCAAAATATCACAATCTTTTATATCCTGGATTTGATCCCGAAAAAAAATCCACTAGAGCAGAGTGTGCTTACAGCATATTAAAAATAAAGGAAATGAATAAATGATAACAAAATTATTGGAAATAAACTGGGTTCTTGTATCATTTGTTATCATAGTAATAATTATACTTTTGATGTTTAGAAAATACGAAAAAAAGAAATCCGACACAAAAGAGATAGCCTTAATAGGAACTATGGCAGCAATAGCAGGGGTATCCAGAATACCCTTTGCAGTTGTTATGAGTGTTCAACCTACAACCTTTATTGTTATGATAACAGGATATGTATTTGGAAGCCAAACCGGATTTATAGTAGGGGCTTTATCTGCTTTAGTATCAAATTTTTTTCTAGGACAGGGACCATGGACACCTTGGCAGATGCTTTGCTGGGGCATGTGTGGATTAGCTGCAGGAAAACTAGGAAAAAACAAAAAGGAGTTAAATATAATACTATTTGCTGGTATATCTGCTTTTGCGGGATACTTTTTTGGATGGACTATGAACATATGGCATTGGCTGGGATTTGTTTATCCCCTTACACTAAAAACATTCTTAGCTACCTACGCAGCAAGCTTTCCCTTTGATACCTTGCATGCTGTGGGAAATATAGCCTTTTCTATAATATTTGGAAAATCATTTTTTCTTATACTCCTTCGATTCAAAAAAAGATTGGTTAAATCCAGTTAATAAATATAAGGTATGGGTTTTATGATTAATAACCCGTACCTTATATTTATTTATGATTCACAATCTTAATAATATACCAGTAGACATAAACAAACTCAGGTCATATAATAATAAGTAGAGTCAATCAACATTATAAAATCAAACAGAAAGAGGAGAACTATGAAAAAATTACTTATAATTACAGTAGCTTTATTAATTATACTTACAGGATGTAAAACAGTTATAGAAGATCCCGATGTGGATTTGCCGGATATAATAGAAAAAGACCCTGAAATAAAGGGAGTTAATATTTCCCCTGAAAAAGTATTAGCAGGAAGCGGAGAAAAAGTGGAATTTAAAGTAGAAGCCATTTTAGAGGGTGAAAAAACCATAGACATTACATCAGATATGAAATTTAGCTCAGATACAGAAAAGATAAGTTTTGAAAATAATAAAGCTCTTGTAGGAGAAGATGCCATCACAGGAGAAGAGCATGTGGTAATAGCTGAGTATATAGGTGCAGAAGAGGTAGACATAGACCTTTACGCTACCATTGAGGTGTTCAACTCTCTGGAGGACACTATAGATGAAAATGGCGTTATAACCAATCCTGAAGCCTACGACATGGTAGTAAACAAGGAGAGAAATCTAAGTTCCCAGTACGTTCCACAGGATTTAGTTAAGTTGGAAGTAGAAACCTGTCTTCCAAATCCGGAAATAAACCAGCTTAGAAAAGCAGCCTCAGACGCTATTACTAAAATGTTTAAAACAGCTGATGAAGAAGAAGGACTTAATTTAGTAGCCAGATCCGGATACAGATCTTACGCAACTCAGGACAGTCTTTATCACGGTATAGTAAATAAATACGGTCAGGATTATGCCGACAAATACAGTGCATATCCGGGACAGAGCGAGCATCAGACAGGGCTAGCCTTAGATATTACTGCAGCTAGTGTAAACTACCAACTGGAAGATGTATTTGGAGAAACTGAAGAAGGCATATGGACTAAAGAAAATGCCCACAGATTTGGATTCATAATAAGATACCCTGAAGGTAAAGAAGACATCACAGGATATTTATACGAACCATGGCACCTAAGATATGTAGGAGAAAACTTAGCAACTAAAATATTCAGACAGGACACTACATTAGAAGAATACTTTATGAATAAAGAATAACAATAAAAGGGGAGGACCAAATTGAATAAAAAGCAAATATTTACATCAGAGGTAGAAAATCTAAAAATCACAACACTTATGGATGATAAGGCAGATAGGCAAAAATCCTATTTAGCCCAGCACGGAATTTCATTTTTTATCCAATTTACTGCAAATGGAAAAGATCACACACTATTATTCGATACAGGACAGGAATACGAACCTATACTATATAATACAGAAGCTTTAAGTTTAGATTTAAGCAAGTCGGAAAAAATATTTTTGTCCCACTGTCACAACGACCACACCGGTGGACTTGTAGGACTACTAAAAAAGATAGATAAAAAAATCGAAATCATAGGACATACCGACTTATTTAGAGATACCTATAAAAAAATGGACCAGCTTGTATATAAAGGAGTCTCAGAAAAAAACAGCATAGAAAATATAGAAAAAAACGGAGGCAAACTAAATCTAACTAAAGAACCTTTTGAAATTTTTCCAGGAGCTATTTCTACAGGTCAAATAGAAAGAGATACAGGAACAAAACCAACTGGATATGTAAATCAAGTTGGAGAAGATAACTATGAAACGGATTATTTTCTTGACGATATGTCTGTAGTATTTAATTTAAAAGACAAAGGTTTATTTATAGTAACTGGATGCAGTCATGCAGGAATAGTAGAAATATTAGATCACTCAGTAAAAGTTACAGGAAATGATAAGATATACGGCGTTATAGGAGGACTTCATTTACTTAATAAAGATGAAGTTGAAATCAACGAAATAATTGCAAAACTTGAAAACTTCAACCTACAGTTTATTTCAGCAGGACACTGTACAGGTTTAGCTGCAGAATATTTATTATCAAAGAAATATGGAGAAAAATTCAAAAGCTTAAATGCAGGAAAAGTATTTGAAATATAATTATATAAAACAAATTAAATAATTAGAAAAGTTCAAATCTACACTTTAAAAGGAATTAATTTTAAGTGTAGATTTTTGTATTTGACGAAAAAATATCAATACATCAAATTTACCTACAAAACGGAAGAGAAATCAAATTTTTTCCTCTAAAAAACTTCATAATGTGTATTGATTTTAATTGGAAATTGTTTTATATTTAATAAAACACAATGAAACTAAAAAACACCTAAATGATTATGAATAACTAAAATTGTTTAATATAAGCAATACTTAGATTACATTTAGAAGTTTAGAAAGGAAGTTTTAACACAATGGAACTATTACTTTCAGTAACACCTCTTATAATACTGCTTTTTTGTCTACTAGCACTTAAAATGAGCACCGGTAAATCTGGAGCGCTGGCGGTAGTATCTGCTATTGTTATTGCATACTTATTTTTTGGCATAGATGCAAATGGACTTACTATAGCAATGAGCAAGGGAATGTCCTTAGCTCTATATGTACTTCTCATAATATGGGCGGCAGTATTTTTATACCAACTAGTATATGACTTCAAGGCCATAGATGTAATAAATAAAAACATTATTTTATTTATTAAAGAACCTTTTATACAGTTTTTACTCTTGTCATGGTTATTTTCATCTGTTCTTCAAGGGATAGCTGGGTTTGGAGTACCTGTAGTTATAGTAGTACCCATACTTATACACTTAGGCTTTGACAGACTATCATCCGTTGCAGCAGTGCTGCTGGGTCATTCATGGTCTGTAAGCTTTGGATCCATGGGTTCATCCTTTTTTACCATATTTCTTGTGACAAACCTAGATCAGCAGAGCATAGGATATGCAATGGCAATATTTGACTTTGCAGCAATGATAATGATGGGCTTCTCCGTATGTTACATTTATGGAGGATGGGAGTATGTAAAAAAAGGATTTAAATATATAATACCTACATCTCTAGTTATGATAGTAGTAATGTTTACAGTAATTTACTTAAACCTTGTATCCCTAGTAGGACTTCTTACAGCTATATCAGGGTTAATCACCATGTATACCTTATATATACTCAGAGAAAAACCTGAAAAACCTAAAGAATTATACAAAGACAAATTAAACCTCGGGCAAGCTCTAGCTCCCTATATTTCTATCATTACACTATCATTACTATTTCAAATTTTTAAACTAGGGAAATATGCCCTATCCTTTAAATATCCTGGATTCGTAACGGACTTAGGATTTCAAGTACAGGCTGAATCAGCATACGCTAAAATAAAGATATTTGGACATCCTGCACCAATTATATTAATGTCTGTAGTGATAGGTATACTTATATACAAAAAAGCAAATATATGGAACAATGAGAAATTTAAAAATGTAGTACATAAAACAATCACCAAATGCACTAAAACATCTATAAGTCTAGTATTCCTAATCACTATGGCTTTAGTAATGATGGATTCCGGAATGACTAATGCTCTCGCATTAAATGTTGCAAATCTAACCGGAGGGCTGTATCCATTATTTGCTCCTTTATTTGGAATACTAGGAAGCTTTATTACCGGCAGTAACACAAACTCCAATGTCATCTTTGGAAAATTTCAAATGTCTGTAGCTACAGCCTTAGGAGTAAATGCCTTTGTAATGGCCGGACTTCAATCAATATCAGGATCAATAGGAGTAAGCTTAGGACCTACTACCATTCTTATGGCATCATCAGCATCAGGACTTAACGGACAGGAATCAAAAATATATCGAAAAGTACTTAAGCCTGTACTTTTAACGGCGGCAATCTTAGGCATAATCAACTATATACTGCTGGTAGTAATAAAAATAAACATAGGAGGAGCCTTATGATAAAAAACATAATATTTCTATCATTCATACCAATATTCATACTCCTCTACTATGGAAGTACATTTGAAAACCCAACTGTTGGCCTAATAGGCATACTGATGTTTATAATTGCAGCAGTAGTACAGTTTATAACTAAAAATTGAATAACATAATCATAAAAAATTAAAGCAAAAAACTTTTTAGGGTTATAACCACCAAAACTATAAAAAACATAGCATAATTGGGTTATAACCCTAATATATTAATATGAAGAAAATTAACCTAAAGTAATTCTCCCGTCCACTTCTTAAGAGCTACTCTTACAGACCTGGCCATTTCCTTGCTAAAATCTGCTCCCGTCTTTCTTGAATAAAACATCTGAGCATAGTTATCAGCTTCGTACTTGTTTTCCTGAACGTAAAATTTTTCTAAATCTGAATACATTTCATCAATTTCATCATCGGAGAGTCTTTTATATTTTTCATCAAAAACTATAAACTTCTTATCAAATCTCTTTCTATGTACTCTATGATAATCCTTAGGATAATATCCAAAGGTAAGCATACTTATAGGAAAAGCCCAGTCCGGTAGATCAAGCAATTTTTTGTGATACTCATAATTTTCAAGTATATCTCCAATATAGCAGGAACCAATGCCTAAAGACTCGGCTGCAATTACTGCATTTTGTGCGGCAATCATAGCATCCTCGCAAGCTAAAAACAAATCAGATTCCTGAGGAGCTTCAAATTTTATACCGGATTTTTCTGTGAATTCCTTCACATTGTTTTTCGTATAATAATCAAACCACTTTTGATGATCTGCTACAAATACCATCAATACCGGTGCAGTAGCTATAAAAGGTTGATTATCGCAGGACTTGCTTAATGCCTCCTTAGTTTCCTGATCTTTTATCACAATTATAGAATAAAGCATTTGATTACCTGCAGTAGGAGCCTTCATTGCACCGTCTAAAATTATCTCCAGATGTTCTTCCTTTAAATCCTTATCAGCATACTTTCTTAAAGAAACTCTATTTTGAATCGTTTTCAGTGTATCATTCATAAAATTCTCTCCCTTCTTTTTATATATTATACCAAAATTTGGGTATAATATACATAAGACAAATATTTATGTTCATTTATTAACAAACAAATTGTTGACAAAATATATTTATGGTATAATTATTAAAAATAAAAAAGTAGTACTGTTAGGAGTGAAAATGAGAATAAACATTAAAACCTTGGGAGTTTTCGACATTAGATTAGATGGAAAATCTCTAATAAAAAAAGGTACTCGTACTTATAAAATAAATAAATTACTCCAGTACTTCATAGCATTTAGAAACAGAAGAATACTACCAGAAACTATAATTGAAAACCTATTTCCGGAAGATGAATATACAGACCCTAAAAACACCCTCAGCACCCAGATATTCAGATTAAGAAAAGCTATTAAAAATGTAATCCCTGAGAGTGAAGATGAAAGTAAATACCTTACTATAAACTCCGTAAATGGAAACTACATCTTAGAAGTAGGAGAAAATGTAGATATAGACGTAGATAAATTTGAAGAATTAATAAAACAAGGAGACGAAAAACTTTCTAAAAATAGAGAAGAAGCCCTTGAAATATTCAACAAAGCACTAGATATCTACGAAGGGATGTTTCTATCTGAAAATGGATATGAAGTATGGCTTACTCCTGTGCGAAATTACTACAATAGACTTTATATAAAAGTTATATTCCAAACTATTGAAATACTTAAAGAAAAAGAAAACTACGATATTATCATAAGAACCTGCGAAAAAGCATTAAACTACGAACCCTACGACGAAGATATTCACATTTGTTTTATGGAAGCAATGCTTAAACAAGGACAATTTACAAATGTACTTAATCAATACGAATATATTGTAAACTTATTAAACAAAGAAATGGGAATAAGTTCATCTCCTAAATTAGATAAATTCTATAAAAAAATAAAAAGTACAATATCAGAAAAAAGGAAGATGACTTTAATAGACTTTTGGAACAAAATAGAATTAGAAGAAGTTGAAGGAGCTATGCAGTGTGACTTTAGCGACTTTAAGGTAATAGTTGATAACCAGAGAAGAAAAGGAGAAAGAAGCTCAGAAGATGATTATGTCAGTATTATAACTCTAGAATCAGAAGGAGATGATACATCAGTTAATACACTTTGGGCAAAAGAAATGACTCAAATGCTTAAAAGATCCCTTAGAAAAGGAGATGTATTTACTTTTTGGAACGACAAACAGATACTTATCCTACTTCATGAAGTCAAGCAGCAGGCACTGTTAATAATAGAAAAAAGAATTAGAGATAAGATGGGACTAAATCCCAAAATAGCAAAACTTAAAAATAATATAGAGTTTAAACCATTATTAGAAAAAAAAGAAGATGAAAAAGAGGTAGCAGGAAAATAAAATACTAGCAAATGAATCAGACCCTTTTATTAGAGGGTCCTTTTATTTTGTAATTAAAATGTAACTGACAAATGATAAAATTAACTAAATTAAAATCCCTAACCCATCAAAGGAAGTGATCCAATGGAACACCTTTCAAAAAACGATTTTTTTCTTGTATTTAAAGGTATTTTCAATACAGAAGGAAACTTTGAAGATTATGTATTGACAAAAACCAGTGATAACTTACAAAAAGTATCCGGCATAAACCCCAATGATATATTAGGAGAAAAAATATCAAAAATAGCTGCAGAAGAAACAAACAGCATAAACCTGAGAGAAATACAAAAACACATGGTTCCCAATACCCAGAGAAAATACGAAAGATATCTTAAAGGTTTGGACAAAACCTATTTCATAAATATATTTAGTGACGATCGAGATTATATGATTATATTTTACACAGATATAACTAAACACATAAAAGAATTAGAAAAAACTAAATCTAAACTTGAACATACTAAAGGAGAAATCGTAGATTTTTCAAAAAAAGCTTTGGCTAGGTATAAAGACAGCCTGACGGGACTATATACAAGAGAATTCTTTTACGAAGAACTTAAAAGGTTAAATACTAAAAGACAGCTGCCAATAAGTATAATAATGGGAGATCTCAACGGATTAAAACTTATAAACGATGCCTTCGGACACTCTATGGGAGACAAAGCTCTTAAAAGAATAGGAGAAATTCTCCAGGATACCTTCAGAGATGAGGACATCATAGCTAGAGTAGGAGGAGATGAATTTATGATACTTCTACCAAAAACTAATAAAAAAACATCTGAAGAGATTGTAAAAAGAGTAAGACAAAAATGCGAAGAAAAACCATTAGATATTATCAATATAAACGTAAGTTTTGGAATATCTACTAAAATTAAACCTGATGAAAACATAAATGAAATACTAGAAGAAGCAGAAGACAAAATGTACTTTAACAAACTTAAAGAAGGAAAACAGGCAAAACTTAAAATGATCAACTACTTAAAAGAAAAATTGCAAAAGATTACCTTCGAAAACAAAGGCCACTACGAAAGATTAAAAGTTATGGGCATGGAAATGGCGGAAATACTTAATTTCACAGAAGTAGAAGAAGAAGAACTTAAACTTCTTTGCGAATACCACGACATAGGGAAAATAGGAGTACCTAAAAAAATTCTACAGAAGAAAACAAAACTTACCAAAAAAGAATGGGAAAGCATGAAAAAGCACTCGGAAATTGGCTACAACATCATAAAAGAATCAAGAGAAATCATATCCATAGATGAATTTATACTACAGCATCACGAAAGATGGGACGGTAAAGGATATCCGGGATTATTAAAAGGAGAAGAAATTCCTTTAGTAGTCAGAGTTTTTTCGATCATTGATGCCTATGATGCTATGGTCAATGAAAGACCATATAAGGAACAAATGACAAGAGAAAAAGCCTTAGAAGAAATAAAAAATAAATCAGGAAGTCAATTTGATCCACATATTACAAAAAAATTTACAGATCTAATGAAAAATCATCCAAAAATCCAAGTCATGTAATCTAAATGTAATCACAAATATATATAATTAAGAGATAGAATGCTAGTAATATATTTTTTAAAAAAGGAGTTGGATGTATGGTAAATAGAAAAGAAAAAATTTTAAGAGGATCATCTTTCTTGATTAAAATTAAGTATCAGCAAAACAACAGCATCCAGGGCACCATACACTGGCTGGAAGAAAACAAAATAGTAAATTTTAGAAGCATGATGGAAATGATGATGCTTATTACGGAAAACATAGACAAAAAAGAACTAAGAACATGGGGAGGTAGTGAAGGAAAATTAGAGGTATTGGAAAAATTATCGAACAGCGAGTAAATACATAACGAGAAATATAGTAGATTAATAATTGAGAAAAAGAAAAAAGGAGGAAGAAAGATGAGAGTAAGAAAAGTGCTCCCATTGACCTTAGCTATTATACTCGTTCTAGGAACATTTACATTTGGATTTGGAGTAACCAACTGGATACATGTTAAAGTAGACAATGCAAATGAAGTTATCGTAGAATTCATTAATGACGATACAATGCAATTAACTCAACAAGGAAATAGTAATCTTTGGATAGGTGAAGACAATAAAGAATACGTTACAGACGACATTGTAGCTTTTATAGTAGATGGATATAGATATGCACCAGCATCTGATTATGCTAAGACAGAAGGTGGAGGAACTATAAACTACGGTTTAGATGAACCACCTACAGGAACAATAACAATCAGAAAAAATGTTACAAACGTAGATGATGATACTACCTATTTCCAATTTACAGGTGGAGGAGGTCCTGATTATTACAGCATCAATACTCAGGTAAGTGAAACCAATGAAATCGTTAGACAAAACAGATATTATGGAGATTATACATTTACTGAAGTTGTTACTGAAGGATATACTGGAGTTGTAACAGAAGTTTCAGTTACCCTAGATGAGAACAATACAGATGTCATAGTGGAATTTGAAAATACTTTAAATGAAATTTATGATATGGAAATTTCTAAAACAGTCGTTACTGATAGACCATATTATCCAGGAGAGCAGATAAACTACGAAATTACCGTTACTAACACAGGAAATCAAACCCTTACTGATATAGATGTAACCGATGAAATGATTGGATTAGAAGAAACAATCCTTTCATTAGCACCTGGAGCAACTTCAGATGTATTTACTGGAAGTTATACAGCTGGGGCAGATGAGTTAGGAACATTAACTAACACCGCCACAGCAAGCAGTGGAGATTTATCAGTAGAGAGTTCTGTAGACGTAACCATAATAGATGAAGATACAGAAATGTATTCCGTATCTTTAGAAGTAGAACCTGAAGGATCAGGAACTACTACTGGAGCAGGAGATTATTATGAAGGTCAAACAGTAACAGTAACAGCAGCACCTAACACAGGATGGGAATTTGTCAATTGGGTAAGCTTGGCTGGAGAAGAACCAGAAGAAGTTAGTACTGACTCAAGTTATACTTTTACAATGCCTGATTCCAATGTAGCATTAGTAGCAAACTTTAGAGAAAAACCAGATGAAGATACTTTCTCAATCACAGTACACAAAGATTTAACTGGAACAGCAACAGATACAGAATTTGAAGTTGCATTAGTTACAGATGAAATATACCAAGATCTTATAGAAGAACCAAATGATGGATTTAACGGACCACCACCTGAAGGTACACCAACTGGTGTTATAAGTGAAGGAAATCCTCATACTTTTACAAATTTAGAACCAGGAGTTTATTGGATACTTGAAAATCCTAATGAAGGAGGATTCTATTTCCAACAAGATAAAAGAGTAGAAATACAAGATCAAGATGAAGAAGTAACAATGTATAACTACCAATATCCAACATTAGGAATAGAAAAAACAGTAGATGATACAGCAGTAAGAGTAAATGAAGATGTAACATATACAATTACGGTAACAAACCTTGGTGGATTTTATCTACCAGAAGTAGAACTTACTGATGAACAACTAGATTTCTTAGATACATTTGAATTAGCTGTTGGAGAATCTCAAACAAGAGAAATAACTACATCATACTCTACAACAGGATTAAAAGAAAATACAGCTATAGCAAAATCTGAAGTTTATATAGTAGAAGGAGAAGGACTGTATTCAGTTGATCCAGATGATATGGAATACGACGAACAATACTATATAGTAGGAGAATTCATATTAGAAGTAGAAGACAGTGCTGAAGTAGATGTAAGCAGAAGACCATCAAGAACAAATACCTATAGAATGACTATAGACAAAGAAGCAGATGGAAACTTCTATGAAGTAGGAGACACTATCGAATACACAATAACAGTAGAAAACACTGGAAATACTACTCTTACAAATATAGAAGTAGTAGATGAAATGACAGGATTAGAAGAAACAATAGATTCACTAAGTCCTGGAGAAACTGAAGAATTCGAAACTTCCTATGTAGCACAGCAAGAAGATGTAGGAACCCTTACAAACACAGCTACAGCAGAAGATGATAGAGCAGGTACAGAAGAAGCATCAGTAGATGTAGAAGTAGAAGATGTACCTGAAGGAGTTCCAGGAATCTACGAAATCACAATCGA
>JAABRS010000033.1 GCA_011390775.1 Clostridia bacterium
CTTCTCCACCTAATATGCTGCTAAGTTGAGCAACAATGGGCCGGTAAATAATTTCAAAAAATGGTTCCGCTATATAACCTATAAATCCTTCTCCAACAAACCTAATTATAACAAATGATATGAATAAAACTATTAGAGCTATTGGTATACCAGTGAGTGGTCTAAGAGTCAAATCTTCCATTAAATCTGAAAAAGAATGTTCTTTATAATTTATTATCTGAGCATCTTGTATAATATTACCTATTTCAGCCCACCTATTTTCATTATTACCATAGTCATGTTCTACTATCTTATCGTAATCAAATCTATTTATAAGTTCCTTGAGACCTATACCTTTTGTTGCAGATGTAGGTACTACAGGTACATTAAAATGTTCTTGTAATTTTTCAATGTCAATATTTATACCTTTATGCTCAGTTTCATCCCAAAAGTTAAGAGATATTATCATAGGTATCTTTTTTTCTAATAACTGTAGTGTAAGATTGAGATTTCTTTCAAGGTTTGTAGAATCAACTACATTTATAATCAAATCTCCTTCATCGAGCATTTCTACAGCTACTTCTTCAGCCTTATTTGTAGGTTGTAAGGTGTATGTACCTGGTACATCTATTATTTCAACAATTTCGTTTTTCCATTTCATGTGTCCTTTTGTGAATTCAACTGTAGTTCCTGCATAATTTGAAGATACTACACTAGTTCCTGTTAGTTTGGAAAAAACTACACTTTTTCCTACATTTGGATTACCTAATAATAGTATCTTTTTCATTTTACAACCTCTACAATTATTCTCTCAGCCATTTTTCTTCCTATAGCAACTTTAGTACTGCCAGACATAACTGTAATGGGTCCTCCCATAAAAGAGTTGTTATTTACAGTTATTTCATTACCTATCCTTACGCCAAGATTTTCTAATTTAGTTTTCATATTTGGACCACCGTTAAAAGCCACTACTTTACATTTTTTATCTGCACCTATTTCAGTTAATTTTAATTTTGTCATTTTAATTCCTCTCTAAAAACAATATATTATCAAATGATATTTATTTTCATTTACAAGTATATTAAATCAAAGAGCTAATGTCAATATATAGGTAAAAAGAGTGGTAAAATTAATATTATTTATTATTCATCGTCAAGTATTAGCTGATCTTCACTGTTAAAAAAAGTTCTGTATCCCAACTGAACAAACAAAATAACCGTTAAAGATACGCTTCCTAAAATTCCCATCATAATAGCAATCTGGTATTCTATAGCTGTGACAGGAGATGTCCCAGAAAGAATTTGACCAGTCATCATTCCCGGCAAGAATACTATCCCCATGCCTACCATTGAATTTATTGTTGGAAGAATGGCTGAGTCAAAGGCATTATCTACAATTTCTTTTGATGCAATCTTTGGAGTAGCACCAAGCATGAGAGATGACTCTACCATATGTTTTTTAGATTTCATGCCATCTACAAGTCTATCAACACCTAAGGATATTCCCGTCATAGAATTACCTATCAACATCCCTGCTATTGGTATGAAATATCTTGGATTATACCATGGAGATATTTTAATTACTATAAATAAGAAAAATATCAAACTTACTAATGTTCCTGCAGCCATTGAACCTGCAATTATAGTTTTCATTTTTTTTGATAATTCTCCCTTGGTTCTCTTATAAATATTTTGTATAGCAAATAACTCCATAGCTAATATTACTAATACAGTAATCCATGGATTCATATTTTCAAATATATAAACTAACACATATCCTGTGAAAATCAACTGAAGAGTCATTCTAATTGTTGAAACTATTATTTCTTTTTCTCTTGAAATCCCTCTTACTTTTACTATTATTAATACGATTAAAGAAAATATATATGCTGCCCCAACTTGCATAATGCTTAGTTCTATAATACTATTCATTAGCTATACCTCCTTGATATAAAATCTTCCCTTTTTTTACTTCTATAATATTATCGCCAAATTCTTCAGCTATTCTTTTAGTGTGTGTGACCATTATCAAGGTTTTATTGGTCTTTCTAACATGTTCTACCATTTTCTCTATTACTAGATGTTCTGTTTCTTCATCTAATGCAGATGATGGCTCATCTAATAAGTATACATTCGGATCAAGAAGTATAATCCTTCCTAATGCCAATCTTTGCTGTTCTCCCCCAGATATTTTTTCAGCATCTTCATCTAATTCTTTATTTAAGTTTACCTCTTTTAAGATTTCTTTTAAGTTATTATCATCAACAACATCTTTTTTTTCACTAAATTTTAAACCTATTAGTAGATTTTCTTTTACAGTTCCTTCATAAATAGCCGGTGATTGAGGAAGCATTACCACCTCTCTTCTTAACTCAACAGAATCAACTTCTTTCATATATTTATCCATATATTTGATTATTCCACTATCGGGACTTATTAATTTATTGAATAGTTTAAGGAGTGTAGTTTTACCGCTACCGCTTTCTCCCACTATACAGGTTACTTTATTTTTTTCTATGTGAAGATTTTCAATATTTAAAATGTTCTTGTATTTTACATTTTCAAAACTAAACATTTTTACCTCCTGTATTTACTTTCTTTATTAATAATACCCTTACAAAAAAATATTATAATTAATTCTTTAAGAAATTAGATAAGTTAACGTAGTTTTAACATAATTAATATTTCAATTTTGAAATATTTGATTTGTTTTTTTAAGTATATTATCAGGAATATATGGTATATATAAGTAAAATAAAAAGAAGGTGTTTTATATGAAAACAGGAAAATTAATAGCTTGGATATGTCTAATAGCTATGACAGCAGGTTTAATGAATGGATTTATAAACGGAGATTTCTTTAAAGACGGTGGAGAACTTTTATCTAATCCCTGGGGAATAATGTCACTAATAGATCTTTATGTTGGATTTGCAATTTTTTCTATGTGGATAGCATTTAGAGAGGAAAGCAAAATTACATCATTTGTGTGGATAATACTTATGATGATTCTAGGATTTTTTACAGCTTCTCTATATATTCTTATTTTATTTTACAAAAATAATGATGATTGGATTGGATTTTTCTTCGGAGATAGAAAGGATATATTAAATACTAACAATTAAAATCCTTTTTTCTGTCCTTCCCATGGAGGTTCTTTACCTTCTATAAATTCATCTACTCCAGGACCACCTAATTTTTTTAATCTCCATGTACCGTAAATATAACTGGAAATTAATATGATAAGTGTCACCGGCCAACCTAAAAGAGTATTAGCCCATACAAGCTGATCCGGGTTGGCTTTTCTTATTAATATAATTTGAACTATCATTCTCATAAGAAAAAAAAGTGCCCAAAATACAGTAACTTCTTTATATGCAGGTTTGATATCTTTTCTCCAAAACCAATCTAATGGCCAGCCTCTGCTTAAGTGACTTGCATATGCTGCCATGGGTTTTCCTAAGAACAAGCTTACTCCAGCTACAATAAAAAATATACCGCTTCCAACTGCTGCTCCAATAAAATAATTAGATGCATTTTTAGTAATCAAAGCAAGACCAGCTGCTAAACTTACAATAAGAAACCCACTAAGAGCATATTTCCAGGATTCTTTATTTAATATTCTTTTTATTCCCAATATTAATGAAAGCACTAGAGCTGAAATTATTGCAGAGGTAATACCGGAAATGTTATTGATTAATACAAATATCATAGGCGGGAGTATGGCATCTATTGTGCTACCGGATAGTACAGTTTTTATTTCATCTCTTAATTCTAAAAGCTTATTCATAATGTCCTCCTGTGTCTATATGTTCTTTATTATTAATACCCTAAATTATTACATTTATAAGTTTATGTAAATAATTAAAATATATTAAAAAAGTCCGGAATAATTCCGAACTTTTTTTATTATATTTCCCTATCTTATTTCAGTTCTACCTTCATAGGATTTTGCTAGAGTTACTTCATCAGTATACTCAATGTCTCCCCCTATTGGTATTCCGTGTGCTATCCTTGTCACTTTAATACCCATTGGTTTAATAAGTTTAGCTATATACATAGCTGTAGCTTCACCTTCTATAGTAGGATTTGTAGCAAGCACAACTTCCTCTACACTATCATCCAATCTTTTTATGAGAGATTTGATGTTAATATCTTCAGGTCCTATTCCATCCATTGGTGAAATATTTCCGTTTAATACGTGATACTTACCTTTAAACTCTTTCATTCTTTCCATTGCAGCTACATCTCTTGCATCTTCTAATACACATATAGTTTTTTTTGTTCTTTCTTCATCAGAGCATATTTCACAGGGGTCTTCATCTGTGAGATTGCCACATACAGAACAAAATTTTGTATGCTTTTTAGCATTTACTATAGCTCTTGCCAAATTTATTACCTCTTCATTTTTCATATCCAACACGTAAAATGATAGCCTTTGAGCTGTTTTTTTACCAATTCCCGGTAATTTTGAAAATTCTTCGATAAGTCTTAATATCGGTGCTGCATATTTTTCCATCTAATCAGCTCCTTACATACCAGGTATGTTCATTCCTCCAGTTACTTTAGCCATTCCTTCTTCCATCATTTTTTCTGCTTTTGCTATAGCTTCATTTACTGCGGCTATAATTAAATCTTGAGTCATTTCAACATCTTCAGGGTCCATAGCCTCAGGATCTATATTTAAACTAACAAGTTCTTTTTTCCCATTTACCACTGCTTTTACAACTCCGCCTCCTGCAGTTGCTTCAACTTCTTTAGCTTCTAGTTCCTGTTGTACCTTTGCCATTTCCTTTTGCATCTTTTGAACTTTCTTCATCATTCCACTCATGTTTCCCATGCCGCCCGGCATATTTCTTTTTCCCATTTCTTTATTCCTCCTATTTAATCATTGATTTTTTCTATTTTTTGACCGAAAAATTCTTCAGCCTTTTTTATAACATCTATGGAACTTTCCTCATTTTCTGCTTTTTTTTTACCATCATTGAAAGAAAACTCCACTTTGTAGTCTGTTTTAAGTTTTTTATTTATAAAAGCTGTAAAAAAGTCCAAGTTTTCCTTTTTTGTAGCTTGATCATAATGGAATTTGTAATTAGGTTGGAAAACGAACTTTAGGGTATTTCCTTTTAATTCAAAAGGTTCAGCTTCTTTTATAATAGCGTGGAAGCTTACTCTTATTTTTTTTATTTCATTTAAAATACCATCCCAGCTTTCAAGCACTAAATTAAAATCCCCTTTATTAGGAGTTGTTTTTACAACTTTATTTTCTTCATTTTTTTCTAATGTTTTTTCTTCTGTCTCTATTTCACTTTCTATTTTATTATCCGTTAATTTTTCTTCTTTTTTAGATGATGCTTTTATTTTCGTCTTTTCACTTGCAGGTTGTTTCTTTTCAGTGCCTTCTTGATGTGAATAGTTATATGCAGGTTTTTCTCTTATCATCTTTATCAACCGTGTTTCAAGAAGAACTCTTTCGTTTAATGCTTTTTTGCATAATGCTAAAGTTTCAGATAAATCTTCTATATATTTTATTACTGTATCATCGTCTATATTTTTCCCCTGATTTTTTATAGCTTCAACAACATCCTCCCCTACCGATAAATACTTATATCCTTCTGGAGATGTGTTTAGAATAAGTATATTTCTAAAATGCTTAATTAAATCATCCAGAAACTGAGTAATTTCCTTACCTTCTCCTAGAATATCGTCAAGTTGAAATATCATAGCTGTAACATTTTTGTTAATTATATTTTCTGCAAAGTCTATTATACGGCTGTAATTCACAGTGCCTAATAAATCAAGTACCGATTCATAAGTAATAATTTCATCCTGCAGATTTAAGCATCTATCTAATATGCTTAGAGCGTCTCTCATTGCACCTTCTGCACTGTTAGCTATAAGTCTAAGGGCTTTTTCCTCTGCTTCCACTTCCATCTGCTTACATATATCTTCCATATTTATAATAATATCATCAACAGATAATCTTTTAAAATCAAATCTTTGACATCTTGATAATATAGTAGCAGGTATTTTTTCAGGCTCTGTTGTAGCTAAAATAAAAAGTAAATGTTCAGGCGGTTCTTCCAAGGTTTTCAAAAGAGCATTAAATGCTCCCTTAGAAAGCATGTGGACCTCATCTATTATATAGACCTTGAACTTACTCTTTGATGGTAGAAATTTAACTTTTTCTCTTAAATCTCTTATATCTTCTACGGAGTTATTTGAAGCCGCATCCATTTCAACTACATCCATGTTTCTCTCTTTTAAAGTACTTACACAGATTTCGCATTCATTACAAGGATTTCCTTCCTGAGGATTTAAACAATTTACTGCTCTCGAAAATATTTTTGCAGTTGAAGTTTTTCCAGTTCCTCTTATACCGTTAAATAAATAGGCATGTGCTACTGAATCTTTCATTATCTGCCTTTTGATTGTTTCTGTAATATGTTTCTGACCTAAAACTGATTCAAAATCCATAGGTCTAAATTTTCTGTAAATAGCTTGATGCGACATTTAACCACCACCCTTGCATTATCTATATAATTATATCAGAATTTCTATTATTATCAAACAATCAATTATATAAAAAATAACACATAAAAATGTGTTATTTAAAATCGTGCACCCTGCTTCGAATTATCATTACCTGCGTTACCCTAACAGTTAGCTCAAACTCGGATTACCCACGGCACATAAAGGATTCTCCTTACCGCTGCTTCCTCCCGGACCTGACGGAATTCAAAGATCTTTATTGCGTAGGACCAAATTATCAACACCACTTGAAAGGGGCAGACCAAACAAATCAAACCCTCAGCAGGGAATTCAACCTTGCTATAGCGGATTGCAAGTTACAAGGCACCGCTACCTCCCCATCTAGCACGATACTGGCGGAAAGGAAGGGATTCGAACCCTTGGGACGGTTTCCCGCCCATACGCTTTCCAGGCGTACACCTTCAGCCGGACTCGGTCACCTTTCCACAATTTATTTATTTCATGCTTTAACATTATACATAATGATAGCTACCATGTCAATTTATATCCGATTTATGTCTTAATTTTTATTTTTTTGAAATAATTATAATATTTTTTGATTTTTGGGTATATATATATTATAATACAACTAATCTATTTATAAAGGAGGATTACAATGGCAATTACAAAAGATACTTTAATTGGTGATTTGCTTAAAGAAAAACCTGAAGCTGCTGAAGTTTTATTCCAGTATGGCATGGGATGCATCGGATGTCCATCATCTCAAATGGAATCTCTAGCTGAAGCTGCACAAGTTCACGGTATAGATTTAGACGAATTGATGAAAGCAATTAACGAAAATTAAAAAACTAAACCCAGATTATAAATAAGCCTGATGCAACTGCATCAGGCTTAATTTTATATTTATCAGTCGTCATCTCTTTGGCATAATTCTACAAGCACACCTTTAGTACTTTTTGGATGACAGAATGCTATCTTAGCTCCACCTGCTCCATATCTAGGAGTCTTATCTATCATTCTTACTCCTTTTTCTTCCATTTCCTTTATAGCTTCTTCGATATTTTCTACTTTATATGCTATATGTTGGATTCCTTCACCCTTTTTCTCGATGAATTTTGCGATAGGTCCTTCTGGATCTGTAGATTCAAGAAGTTCAACTTCAGTATCTCCAATAGGTAAAAAAGCAACTCTTACTTTTTGCTCTTCTACTACTTCCACTCCTGCTAATTCCAATCCTAAAGTATCTTGGTAGAATTTTAAACTATCTTCAAGATTTTTAACCGCTATTCCAATATGGTCAATCTTTTTTACCATTTTTTCCTCCTATTTCAAATTTATCTTTTCTAATATTTCATCTCTAATTGTATATGGATCGATATCTCTTGAAAGAAGCTGATGGGCATAGGTTTTTATACCTCCATCTGCTTCAGTTTTTTCTTTTATAAGCTTTTTAATTTCAATTTCTACTAAATTAAGAAGTTCATCTTCAAAGTTACTTCTTCTTCTCTTTTCAAGATTTCCTGTTTCTTCCATATATGCAATGTGAGCATCTATTTCTTCTACTAGTTTATCTATATTTTCATTTCTATTAGCCGTTACCATGACAACAGGTGGACGTCTATCCAAATTTTCGCTTAGATCCAACATCATTTTTATCTCCGTCGCTGTTCTTTGAGATCCCATAAGGTCACTTTTGTTTACAGCGAAAATATCACCTATTTCCATTATACCAGCTTTAATAGACTGTATATCGTCACCTAGTCCCGGTACCATTACCATAACTACAGTATCTGCTGCCTTTACTATATCAACCTCAGACTGACCTACTCCTACTGTTTCTATAAATATATAGTCGCATCCGTAGGCATCTAAAACCTTTACAGCATTTCTTGTTTGTTTTGATAAACCACCTAAATATCCTCTAGTACCCATACTTCTTATGAACACATCTGGATCTAAAGCATGGTCATTCATCCTAATCCTATCCCCCAGAATCGCTCCTCCTGAAAAAGGACTGGTAGGATCAACAGCTATAACTCCTATTTTTTTGTCTTTTTTTCTTAGATGTTTAATAAGCTTATCCGTAAGGGTACTTTTTCCTCCTCCAGGAGGACCTGTAATACCAATTACATGAGCATTTCCTGTCATAGGATAAATTTCCTTAACGATTTTTTCGCCGCCTTTTTCATCATTTTCTATTATTGAAATAAGTTTGGCGCAGGATCTTTTATCCCCTTCAAGCATTTTATTTATTAATTCCATATTATCAAAGCCTTCATTTATTAGTTATTTCTTTACGTTATTTTTTATAAATTCAACTGTATCCTTTGTTTGTGTTCCTGGTGTAAATATAGCTTTTACTCCCATTTCTTTAAGTTTCGGTATATCTTCTTCTGGGATTACTCCTCCACCTATTACTAGGATATCTTCAGCATTTTGTTCTTTAAGTAAGTTAATAACCTTTGGGAATAAATGATTGTGAGCTCCAGATAAAATACTCATACCTATTACATCAACATCTTCTTGAATAGCAGCTGCTACAATCTGCTCTGGACTTTGTCTAAGTCCAGTATATATAACTTCCATTCCTGCATCTCTTAATGATCTTGCTATCATCTTAGCTCCTCTATCATGACCATCAAGACCAGGCTTAGCAACTAAAACTCTAATTGTTTTTGACATATTAATTTCCTCCTATTGTATCTTCTTATTATATTAAAGCATTACATTCTGCTCGTATTCACCAAATACATCTCTCATAACTCCACATACCTCGCCTAGAGTTGCATATTCTTTTACTGCTTCTACTATAAAAGGCATTACGTTATCGTCACCTTCACAAGCTTTTCTTAGAGCTTCAAGCTTTTCTTTTACTGCTTCATTATCTCTTTCCGACTTAAGCTTAATTAATCTTTCTTTTTGCATTTCTCCAACTTCTGGATCAACTTTTAAAAGCTCTTGCTTAGGTTCTTTATCTGATTTATATTTGTTCATACCTACAACTACTACTTCATTAGACTCTACTGCTTTTAAGTAGTCGTATGCTGCATCTGTAATTTCCTGCTGTATGTATCCTCTATCTATAGCCTTAGGTGCTCCGCCTAATTCATCTATTTTGTCGATGTATTTCATTGCTTCATCTTCGATTTCTTTAGTTTTAGCTTCAACATAGTAAGATCCTGCTAATGGGTCTACAGTATTTGTAACTCCACTTTCGTTTGCAAGAATCTGCTGAGTTCTTAATGCTATAGTAACTGAATCTTCTGTAGGAAGAGCTAATGCTTCATCTCTTGAGTTAGTGTGAAGAGATTGTGTTCCACCAAGTACTGCTGACAATGCTTGAATTGCAACTCTAACTACATTATTATCCGGCTGCTGAGCTGTAAGTGTTGAGCCACCAGTTTGAGTGTGGAATTTAAGCATCATTGACTTAGGATTTTTAGCTCCAAATCTTTCTTTCATTATTTTAGCCCATAATCTTCTTGCTGCTCTAAATTTAGAAACTTCTTCAAAAAGATCATTATGAGCATTAAAGAAAAATGATAATCTAGGTGCAAAACTATCTACGTCTAATCCTGCTTTAATAGCTGCTTCTACATATGCTATACCATCAGCTAATGTAAATCCAACCTCTTGTGCTGCTGTTGAGCCTGCTTCTCTAATGTGATATCCAGATATACTTATTGTATTCCATTTTGGAACGTTTTCAGAACAGTAAGCGAATATATCTGTAATAAGTCTCATTGATTCTTCTGTAGGGAATATGTAGGTTCCTCTAGCTACGTATTCTTTTAATATGTCATTTTGAATAGTTCCTCTAAGCTTATCTGCTGATACTCCCTGCTTTTCTGCAACTGCTATATACATAGCTAATAATGCAGATGCCGGTGCATTAATAGTCATTGAAGTACTTACCTTATCTAAAGGTATACCATCAAATAGTATCTCCATATCTTTTAAAGAGTCTATGGCAACTCCAACTTTTCCAACTTCACCTTCTGATAAAGGATGATCTGAATCGTATCCTATCTGTGTAGGAAGATCAAAAGCTACTGATAAACCAGTGGATCCATTTTCTACCAGATACTTATATCTTTGGTTTGATTCTGCAGCTGTAGCAAATCCAGCATACATTCTCATTGTCCAAAGTCTACCTCTATGCATAGTAGGTTGGTATCCTCGAGTATATGGATATTCTCCTGGAAATCCTAAATCTTCCATGTAGTCTAAATCTTTAATATCTTCCGGTGTATAAAGTCTTTCTACTTTTTCTCCTGAACCGGTTTTGAACTCTTCTTGTCTTTCAGGAAATCTTGACAATACTTTGTCTAGTGTTTTTTCTTCCCAATCTTTTTTTGACTTAGAAATTTGGTCTATTTTTTCCTTATCAAACATCTAATTACCTCCATTGATTACGTTTTTCATATATAAATGTATAATACATCCGTTCAATTTGCAAGATTATTTGCAAAAATGAATTTTCTTTTTTAGAACTTGCATTTTAGAAGCTTTTAGCCTTTAAATGCTTCTTCGAAATTATGTGGTGTATGCTTATATTTACTATTTTTGTCAGCTGATTCAATATATTTTCTCAGTTTATCTTTAAACTTTGGATGAACGCAATTTTCGATTATTACTTCAGCTCTTTCTTTAGGAGATAAGCCTCTCAAATCTGCCAATCCCTGTTCTGTGACTACTACATGTACATCGTGTTCTGTGTGGTCTACATGTTTTACGAAAGGTACTATACTAGATATATCTCCTCCTTTAGCTGTTGATTTGGTCATAAATATGGATAGATATGCATTTCTTGCAAAATCTCCCGAGCCACCAATGCCGTTCATCATTCTAGAGCCCTGAATGTTTGTTGAGTTTACATTTCCGTATATGTCAAACTCAATAGCTGTATTCATTGCTATAACACCCAATCTCCTTATAATTTCAGGATTATTGCTTATTTCTTCCGAACGCAATATAATTTTTTCTCTATATTTATGCAAATTCTTATAAAAACTTTCTAATCTTTCCGGTGATATAGTTAATGAAGTTCCTGAAGCAAATTTAATCTTTCCTGCATCAATTAAGTCGAATACAGAATCCTGTAGTACTTCTGAATATATTTCAAGATCCTGAAAATCAGTTTCTTCTAATCCACCTAAAATTGCATTGGCTACACTTCCTACTCCGGATTGTAGCGGGAGTAGTTTTTCCGGTATTCTACCTTTTTTAGATTCTTGGACTATAAACTCAACTATTAAAGCAGCCATTTTTTTTGAGTCCTGGTCTATAGGAGCTACGCTTCTTGTGTTGTCTTTAATATCTGTAACCACTATAGCTGCTATTTTATCTAAAGGACATTTTATATAGGGCACTCCAATTTTCTGCTCTACACCGGTTAAAGGTATAGGCTGAGTATATGGTGGATTTTTGATATCGTATATATCATGTATGCCCTCAAGTTCTATAGGTTGAGATGTGTTGACTTCAATTATAACTTTATCAGCTTTATCAACTAAAGCGTTGTTGCATCCTATTGATGTTGATGGAATTATACTGCCATCAACATTGACTGCCACTGCTTCTATTACTGCTACATCTATATTGCCAAAAAATCCATATTTAATCCATCTAGGCATATGACTTAGATGAATATCACTAAATTTAATCTCTCCTGAATTAATACCATTTCTCATATCGTTGTTAGTTTGGTAGGGATATCTTCTTTTTATCACTCCAGCTTTAGCCAGTTCTCCGTCTAGTTCTTCTCCTACTGATGCTCCTGTTATAAGATTAATCTTTATTTTTTCACCACCATTAGCTCTATCTGCTAATGCAAGAGGTACTGCTTTAGGATATCCTGCGGGAGTGAATCCACTTGTACCAACCGTCATTCCATCTTTTATAAATTGTGATGCTTCCTTTGGTGACATTATCTTTTTTCTCAATTCTTGACTTCTGATTCTATTATCCATAAATCCTCCTTTTATACAAAAAAATACACAGTAGTTCAGCTCTGCTGTCACCGTGTATTGAATGCTCTGAAAACAGGGGATACCTGATTTCCACAAACAAAAAGGTTTTATTTAATTATCTATATATTATATTATTATATAGATTATGTCAATTTAAAGTGGTATAGCGTCATATTTTTTCTTGCAGTTTTTATATGCTGTTACTACAGCCTTTTGTGCTGTTCCGAAATATTTTTCATCCATTTCTTTACTTATCTTTTCAACATCATTAATGTTGCTTCCTATAAGTATATAATTGACAAAATCTCTACCTAAAATAGTAGATAAGGTGCATTCGGCATCTAATATCTCACCAGTATTTTTATCTACCAAAACCACCAATGCTATCACCTCATATAACTTACTGGCAGTTATATTTGAAGGTAGTTTTGCATATCCACTTATAAAAATCTCGTTGTCCTTAAATTTTCTGTGCATCATAACTACTCCTTTAAAAAAGCCTAAGATAAATCTTAGGCTAATTTTATAACTTATTTATGAATTTTTCAACATCTATAATGAATCTTTCATGTATACCTTCGCCGATTTTTTTATCTTCATCAAAAGCCTCTACTTTAAATACAAGTTTTTTTCTATCTTGCTCTAAAAGCTCAACCTCAGCCCATACTTTCTTGCCGACCTTTGTAGCTCCTATATGAGATACATTTAGATGTATCCCTACAGTAGAATACCCTTTTGGAAGTTTCTCATCTACAGCTTCCAAACAGGTGTTTTCTATCAAAGCTACCATCATTGGAGTAGCAAATACTTCCACTCCTCCACTTCCAAGGGCTGCAGCTGTATCTTCTATTTTTACAACTTTTTCTTTTCTATATTTTAAACCTATATCTAATTTAATATCCATAACTTATACTTCTAATAATTTTTCTAATTTACCTTTGTTAAAACCTTCAACAGTTTCACCGTCAACTAATATTATTGGTACTCCCATGAATCCCATTTCCATTAGTTCACTTCTTGCTTCAACATCTGTAGATACATTTTTCTCTTGAAATTCAACGCCTTTTTCTTTCAAGAAATTTTTTGCTGATGTACAGTGTGGGCATGTATTACTTGTATATACTACTACTTTTTTTGACATTTATAATCCTCCTTTATATGTTTTACTTCAAGTTTATATTATACACGAATTTTACAAAATGTAAAATCTAATTTTCCTGCTTAGAAAGATCCTCCACCGGAAGGTAATCCAACATCACAAGCATTTTCAAACATCATTTTTGCAATATTGTAAGAAATTAACAACTGATATTTACCGATTTCTGCTTGAGATAGACCAGTTTGAGCATCTATTACATCCGTAAGTGTAGCTAAGTCATACTCGTAAAACAATTCCGATACCCTTACAGACTCTCTAGCTATTGCTACGGATTCCGTCATATTGTTAAGAGCTCTTTCAGCTTTTACCAGCTCTAGATACCTAGTTCTTACATCAAGTTCTACATCTTTAAAGGATTGCTGGTATGCATATTCTGCCTCTAAAAGTTTTTCTTCTGCATCTTTATACTGTTGTAATGCTGGTGTATAATATGATTTGTATGCTCCAGTCTCTTCCTTTTGCAGTTCTAATTCAGCTTCTAACTTTTTGATATCTGATCTATTTTCCAATGCCGCTTGAATACTTGTTTGAAGATCTATTTCTTCAGTAGGTTCGTAACCAACTTGTGAAACAAGTTCTACATCTCTTTCAAAATCAAGACCTAGAGTATTATTTAATTCTAAATATTTAATTTTCAAAGTGTCTTCTGCATCTTGATAGTCGGATTTAGCACTTATATATGCAGAATCTGCTTGAAGTTTAACTAGTTTTGTTGAGACTCCGTTTATATACTTAATATTAGCTATGTTTTTATGCTGTATTGCCTTTTTTAGAAGCTGATCCTGAAGCTGCAAAGTTTTTTCGGCTATTAATACCTGATAGTATGCTGATTTTGCGCCTATTTCCAGTGCTTCTAAAGTTTGCTTTTTAGTTTCTTCGAGGATTAATTTATTGTTCTCCGCTGCTTTAATTCCATATCCTCTTTTAATTAGAAGTTTACTTATGAAATCATCTGTTATATCTATCTCCATCATGTCATACATAACTAAAGGTAACTTAAGTAATGCTTCCATATCATCTTGTAAATCCTTTTGTTCCCCAATAGCTTCATTTACATCCCTTATATTCCTATCCAAGGTCTGAATATCCCAGCTGTTTTCTATGGCCAACTGTACAGCATCTTCTATTGTTAATTGAAGTACTTCTTCTTCTGATGCCTCTTCCTGATTTTCTTCTTCTGTTAGGGCTGACTCTGTGGTAGTCTCCATTCCTAATACAGGTATAGAACTTATCAACATCATTAATACAAGTCCTAATATTAATTTTTTATTCATAACTATCTCCTTCCGAATCCTTCTAGTAGTGAATCTATAATTTTTTCATAATCCAATTCTTTATTTGTTTCTCCTAATGAATTAATACCCAAATGCT
>JAABRS010000034.1 GCA_011390775.1 Clostridia bacterium
TGGAACATCCATTTTGAATCTGAAAAATATGTAAGAACAAATACTATATATCCATAAAAAGCCAACCAATTTACAAGAGATTCTAATATGTTTTTAGATTTTTCTCTATTTTTAAATATTTTATGTATAAGCCCTTTAATAATAATCCTGCCAATAAAAAATATCCCTGAAAAAATCAAAAAGTAAACTATATCCATAAAATCAATATTATTAATACTGTTTAAAAAAGCTGTAATATTTATCTGAAAATTCATTAAACCCTCCATTTAGATTATAATAATTTAATTTTACCATCCTTCAGACAACTTTACAAAGCATTTATGTTGAAATTATCGATGTATAAATATCATGTATTTTATGAAAAAATTCTTTATTTTTATGATTTTATTAATTATTTATTATATAATATATGTAAATATAATTAAGAAAGAAGGTGTAATAATGCCAAAACCAATATCTCAGAAGAAAACATACAGTATTGATAATCTTCCAAAAGAAAAATTTGACCTACTTGATGAATACATAGGCGGTATTTCAGATAAAGAAGGGTCTTTAATTCATATCCTTCACAAAGCTCAGGAATTATTTACTTTTTTACCTATGGAGGTCCAGCTTCACATAGCTAGAAAAGTAGATATACCCGCCTCAAAAGTATTCGGAGTTGCAAGTTTTTATTCTTACTTTACAAGTAATCCTGTAGGTAAGCATACTATCAGCGTCTGCATGGGCACTGCATGTTTTGTAAGAGGATCAAACAAAATATTTGACAAGCTTAAAGAGCTTTTGGAAGTGGAATCAGGAGAAACAACAAAAGATAAACTTTTCACTTTGAAGGATGTGCGTTGTGTTGGTGCATGCGGCTTAGCACCAATAATAATGGTAGATGATAAGGTCTACGGACGTGTAAAATTAGAAGATGTAGAAGGCATAGTAAAAAATTACAAGGATGGTGAATAAAGTGTCCGTAAAATCATTAGAAGAACTAAGAAAATTAAGAGAAGAAGCTAAAGGAAAGCTCACTATGAGAAAAGATGGTGAAGGTGATTATATTGAACTAATGGTAGGCATGGCAACCTGCGGGATAGCCGCCGGAGCAAGAACTACCCTTAGTACCTTGCTGGATGAAATCCAAAACAAAAACATTGAAAATGTCAAGATAGTCCAAGTTGGTTGTTTAGGTTACTGTCATTCAGAACCTATCGTACAGATTAATGAACCGGGAAAAGAACCTGTTATTTACGGTAATGTTGATGAAAAAAGAGCAAGAGAAATTATTAATAAACATATTATTAATCATGAGTTAATCGATGATGCAATTATTATAGAAACATATAAAAAACCTTAATGAAAGGAAAGGGAGGTTTTATGGATACTGTAAGAAGTCATATTATGGTTTGTGGTGGCACCGGATGTATATCTTCAGATAGTGATAAACTTATTACCTTATTTAAAGAAAAATTATCCAGTGCTGGTTACGATAAAGAAGTGAAGGTTATTAGTACAGGATGTTTTGGCTTTTGCGGTCAGGGTCCTATTGTTAAAATACATCCTGATAATGTATTTTACGTTCAAGTTAAATTAGATGATGTAGCTGAAATAGTAGAGGAACATATTATTAAAGGAAGAGTTGTAAATAGATTACTCTATGAAGAGCCTTTTTATAAAAGAAAAATCCAAAGCACAAGTAAAATGGACTTTTACAAGAAGCAGTATAGAATTGCTTTAAGAAACTGCGGAGTTATTAATCCTGAAGAAATCGAAGAATATATCGCATTTGACGGCTATGAAGCTTTAGGTAAGGTTCTTATAGAAATGTCTCCGAAAGATGTATCGAATATATTAAAGGATGCTGGCCTAAGAGGTAGAGGGGGAGGCGGCTTTCCAACAGGTTTAAAGTGGGAATATACTGCTAAGAGTCCCGGAAATGAAAAATACATAATTTGCAATGCCGATGAAGGTGACCCCGGAGCCTTCATGGACAGATCTGTTTTAGAAGGTGATCCTCATTCTATAATTGAAGCTATGGCTATCGGGGGTTATTCAACTGGAGCTAATACAGGAATTGTATATATTCGTGCTGAATATCCATTAGCAATAAAGCGATTAAATATAGCTATTAACCAAGCTAGAGAATTTGGATTTTTAGGTAAAGATATATTCGGATCTGGATTTGACTTTGATATAAGTGTAAAATTAGGTGCAGGAGCTTTTGTTTGCGGCGAAGAAACAGCTCTTATTCATTCAGTAGAGGGCAAAAGGGGGGAACCAACTAAAAAACCTCCGTTTCCTTCAGAAATGGGATATCTTGGTAAGCCAACCACAGTAAATAATGTTGAAACTTTCGCAAATGTTTGTCCGATTATATTGAAAGGTTCAGAATGGTTTTCATCAATTGGTACCGAAACATCTAAGGGTACTAAGGTATTTGCCCTTGCAGGTAATGTTAACAACGTCGGATTAGTTGAGGTTCCTATGGGAACTACATTAAGAGAAATAATATACGATATAGGTGGAGGAATAGTAGGAGGTAAAGCCTTCAAAGCAGTTCAAACCGGTGGACCATCAGGGGGAGTAATAACTGCTGATGATTTAGATACTCCAATAGACTATGAAAGTTTAAAAAATATAGGCTCAATGATGGGCTCCGGTGGTATGATTATAATGGACGAAACTTCCTGTATGGTAAATATCGCCAAATTCTATCTTGATTTTTCACAAGATGAATCTTGCGGTAAATGCACCCCTTGCCGTGTAGGTGTAAAGAGAATGTATGAAATATTAGAAAGAATAACTGAGGGAGAAGGAACCTCGGAAGATTTAGAGAAGCTTGAACTCCTAGCAAATATGATAAAACTTTCATCTCTTTGTGGATTAGGACAAACTGCTCCAAATCCAGTTTTAAGCACATTGAATTATTTTTACGATGAATACAAGGAACACGTAGAAAATCACTACTGCAGAGCTGGTGAGTGTAAATCTTTAATTAAATACTCTATAGATGCTAATAATTGTATAGGTTGTACCGCATGTGCCAGAGTTTGTCCTGTAAATTGTATTACAGGTAAACCTAAAGAAGTACATATAATTGATCAAAGTAAATGTATTTCCTGCGGTGCCTGTTTTGATGCATGTAAATTCGATGCAGTTATAAAACCGTAGAAAGGAGTTTCTTAATGGGAAAAATAAATATAGTTTTTAACGATATGAAATTAGAAGTTGATGAAGGAACTACAATTCTCGAAGCTGCTAAAAATATAGGAGTCCATATTCCAACTCTGTGCCATTTAGATTTAGAAGGGTTTGGTATAGTAAATCAGGTAGCCTCCTGCAGAGTATGTGTTGTAGAGGTAGAAGGCAGAGAAACCTTAGTACCTTCATGTGCAGAAAAAGTTTACGAAGGCATGGTAATTCACTCCGATTCAATAAAAGCCATGTCAGGCCGTAGAATGGCTGTAGAATTGCTTTTGTCTAACCACCCTAAGGACTGTCTAAGTTGTGCTAAAAACTTAGAATGCGAACTTCAATCTCTTGCTCAAGAATTAGGTATTAGAGATATATATTGGGAAGGTGAAAGGTTGAAATACAAAAAAGATACCTCTACATTTTCTTTAATAAAAGATCCTAATAAATGTGTAATGTGCAGGAGATGTGAAACAATGTGTAATGAGGTCCAAACATGTAATATTTTATCTGCAGTAAATAGAGGATTTGAATCTTTTGTTGGTCCTGCATTTAATATGGATATGGCTGATTCCGCTTGCACTTTCTGCGGTCAGTGCGTCGCTGTATGCCCAACTGCTGCTCTCACTGAAATGGACAATACAACTCAGGTTTGGAATGAACTTGTTAACCCTAAAAAACACGTTGTAGTACAGATAGCTCCTGCTGTGAGAGTTGCAATAGGAGAAATGTTTGGATTAGAGCCGGGAACTGTTACTACCGGTAAAATTGTTACTGCTCTTAGAAAATTAGGTTTCGATGGAGTTTTTGATACGAATTTCGGTGCAGACTTAACTATTATAGAAGAAGCAACAGAGCTAATACACAGGATAAATCACAAGGGCACTCTACCTATGCTTACAAGCTGCTGTCCGGCTTGGGTTAAGTTCTTTGAACATCAATTTCCAGATCTACTAGATATACCATCAACCTGTAAATCTCCTCAAATAATGTTTGGAGCTATTGCTAAAACATATTATGCTCAGAAGAAAAATATAAATCCTGAAAGTATATCTGTTGTGTCTATAATGCCTTGTTTAGCAAAAAAAGCAGAAGCAAAAAGACCAGAACTTACTAAAGATGAACAATCTAATGTAGATATTGTAATAACTACAAGAGAATTTGGTAGAATGATGAAATCTGCAGGTATAGATTTTGTTAATTTACCAGATGGAGAATTTGACAAGATGATGGGTGAAAGTACCGGTGCTTCAATAATTTTTGGAACAACAGGTGGAGTTATAGAAGCAGCTGTAAGAACCGCATATGAATGGTTAACGGATAAAGAATTAGAAGATGTCAACTTTAAACAGCTTAGAGGTATGGAAGGTATTAGAGAAGCCAGTGTCTTTATAGGCGAAATGGAATTAAAAATTGGAATTGCTCATGGCCTTGGTAATGCAAGAAAACTCCTGGAAGACATTCAATCAGGAAAATCCAAATTCCATGCAATAGAAATAATGGCATGCCCTGGTGGCTGTATCGGCGGCGGGGGCCAACCGTACCATCACGGTAATATGGAAATTCTTAGAAAAAGACAGGAAGCATTATATGTAGATGATGAAAATAAAGTTCATAGGAAATCTCACGAAAACCAAGAAATAATAAAGCTTTACAAAGAATTTATCGGCGAACCTTACGGTAAAAAAGCCCATGAATTACTACACACTCATTATGTGGCAAGACAAAAAATATAGAAAAAGAGCTTTTCAGCTCTTTTTCTTTATACCTTCAAAGAAATTCTTTAAATTTTCAGGTACTTCATAGTCATTTTTTACCTTTTGCGATTCGTATTTACCGTATACTTTACTTAAAATACCTTCAACTATGAGTGATTTTGGTGGTTCTGTATAAGTATTTCCTTTAAAGTTCCAGGTCCTACAGTCTATTTCGTCTCCGCATAAATCTCCACAAGATTCACAATTATCTTCAGTAACTTCTTCCTGGATATCCACACCGTTTACTCTAATAGTTGGTGATGAAAGAAAATGATATTTCTTTGCTAATTCTTCACTTATTATATTTACTTTGTTTACTTCTACAGCTTTACCTGCTGATTTTAAAACATTCTTAACTTCTAAAACAGCTCCTTCAAGATTTTGATCCGTACCTTGACACCTTGTACATTCATCTAAATCTAAATAAAGAAAGTCTATTATAATTTTTTCATCTGATTTTTTTAATTCTTCATCACAATTGCAGTCAGATCCACAACAGCTTTCTTCTACTTCAACATTGCTTTCAGTATCACATCCGCAAGAACAGCTGCTTACTACATTTAACTCTTTCATAAATCCCCCTACTTAAGATATTCTTTTATATCTTCGACTTTAGGTACTCTTCCTGAAACTTTAACTTCCTCATCAACTACCAGTGCTGGAGTTTGCATTACTCCGTACTCCATTATTTTTTTAAAATCTTCCACCTTTTCAATTACTGCGTCAATTTCTAATTCTTCTACTGCTTTTTTTGTGTGATCTTCTAATTTTTTACAGTTTTTACATCCTGACCCTAAAATTTTAATATTCATTATAACTTCCTCCTAAGTTTTATTTTTAATTTAAATAATAATTACTTCAAGTCATTAATTAGATTTAAATTGCACTCATTAAGATATTTTTCCTTCTGCTGTAGCTTCTCTCTATCTTTTTTTAAAATACTATAGCTTTCTATGTTTTTGTTGATCTCTTTAAGTATATTTATAATAGTTTCATCCTTTAAGTTAAGTTTATAAAAAACAAATTGTTCTTTTTTTTCAGTTATTACAAAACCTTTGTCTCTCATTTTGCTCAAGTGTTTTGATACCTTTGGTTGAGTTAATTCTAATGCTCCACATATTTCACAAACACATAACTCTTCTACAGATAATAAAGCTAAAATCCTTAATCTAGTCTCATCAGATAATATCTTAAAAAAATCAATTAATTTTTCCATATAACATCCTTTCTTACTATATATGCTTATATGCGTATATTAGTATTATAATATCTTGATAAAAAAAAGTCAACCTATTTAAAGTTGACTATTAATATTTTTATTATACAACTTCTGCACCTAGAACAGATTCCATTTGTTTTAACGCAAATTCATGAGCTTTTACATCAAAAGAAGCCACTCCATCTTTATATACATAAGTTTTAATGTCTCTATTCCTAAGCTCTTCAACAGTATACATTACACATATATTAGTACAAACACCAACTACATGAACTTCTACATTTTTCCCGTATCTATTTATTAGTTCTTCCAAATTCGTATTGAAAAATCCGCTGTATCTTGATTTCTCAACTACAAGAGCATCTTCCATAAGTAACTCTTCTAATATTTCTGCTCCTTCAGTACCTGTTACACAGTGTCTTGGAAACATCTCAAATTCCTCATCATGCTTTTGGTGGCTGTCAGCTATATAAATTACTGGAGCATCATCTTTCTGAAATTCTTGTATTTTATTTTTTATGAAAGGAATAATCTTTTCTGAATCTTCACCACAGTATAAAACTCCTTCACTATCCATAAAATCCTTAAGCATATCTATTACAAGTAGTATTTTCAATTTAAAAACCTCCTGTTGTTATTAATTAAAATATATTCTAATTGTATAATATTTTCAAGTATTATGCTAATATTGATAAATGTAAATTGATTTTCATATTTATATTTGTTATATTGTATTTATAACTGGAGGCTTTCATGAAGGATAAAAAATTTATTTTTTCGATTATTACAGTTCTTTTTCTTATGTTTTTAATAGTTTTATCAATAACTTTTGATTTCCCTATTTTTGTTGCTATATCTGGAGGTTCAATACCGGGGCTTATGTACCTTTTTTTAAATAAAACCCCTTTAAAAAAATTATCTAGAGAAATAAAACTATCCTTCAAGAGTGTTAGTAAAATATTTGTTTTATTAATACTAATAGGCCTTTATCTTCCTCTGTTAGGCAAGTCTCAAGCACTTCATGCATTAATTTATACCTTTACTCCTTTACTGGAGAATTTTCCTTTAACTTTTTCCGCTTTTATATCTACCCTTGTTTTATCTATGCTTTTAGGTACTGCTGTTGGAACTCTTTCTATTCTAAGCCCTTTATTTATAAGTACAGCTATTTTATCATCTATACCACTACCAATGGTTGTAGGTGCTTTAGTATCTGGAGCTTATTTTGGTGATAGATCTTCATATTTATCAACTTCGGCTCATCTTTCAGCTGCAGTCAGTGAATCTAATATATTGAAAACAGTTCCTAGAATGCTGAAAGATAGTATTTTTCCCTTTGTTTTATCGGGAATTTTATTTTTTTTTATTACACCTGTTCCTAAGGTTGATAGTGAAATACTCCTAAATATGAAAAGCGTCTTTGATATTAAGATTTGGATGCTTCTGCCGGTTTTTATTCTTTTATTAATGATTGTTTTTAAAGTACCTGTGCTTAAAGCTATAGGTACAGCTGTGATATCTGCACTTATTATATCTTTTTTTACTAAAGGAAAGCTTGATTTAAATCTACTTTTATACGGATATAAATCTCCCGTAGAAGAATATGCTTACCTTTTAAATACCAACGGATTTATCAATATGATTTCTGTTCTTATGGTAATTGCAAGCTCCGCTTTATTAAATGGAGTGTTGAAGGTTTCCGGATTAATAAAACCATTAATTAACCCTGTATTAAATAGAAGCAAGAGTATTTTATCAATTATTATTAATACTGCATTAACTTCTGCAGTTTTAACTATAATAACCTGTAATCAAACCCTTACAGCTATAATAACAGGAGATAATTTCAAGGAAATTTACGATGAATATAATATCGATAAAGTGTTTTTAGCTTCTACAATTGGAAATGCTGGAATAGGAATAGTTGGAATAATACCTTGGAATGTAAACGGTCTTATAGTAACTGCTTTAACAGGTGTATCTACAACTGTATATTTTAAATGGAGTTATTTTCCTATTTTGCTTTTTATATATGCTATTACAATTCAACCTCATATTTATAAGAGAATAATAAAAAATACTAAGAATTAATCCTAGCATTTTCTAAAATATTTTTTGTTTTAATAATTAAAATTTTCTTCTAATAAATCTTCAACATCTTTATTACTATTCATGTTTATAGCTTGCTTTACTATGGTTTTAGCCTTTTCAAATTCAATTTTTCCTATTATTTCTCTAATTTTCAAAATACTTGATGCAGACATGCTTAACTCATCTAATTCCAATCCGATTAGTAAAGGTATGATTTTTTCATTTCCAGCTATCTCTCCACACATTCCAGTCCATTTACCTTCTTTATGGGAAGCATCAACAACCATTTTTATCAATCTCAATAATGCCGGATTGTAGGGTTGATAAAGATATGATACTTTTTCGTTCATCCTATCTGCAGCAAAGGTATATTGAATTAAATCATTGGTACCAATAGAAAAGAAATCAACTTCCTTAGCAAATTGGTCTGCTAATAAAGCCGTTGAGGGAACTTCTACCATTATACCAATATCAATATCTTTATTAATTCTTACTCCTTCTTCTACAAGTTCATTTTTACATATTCTAATCATATTTTTTGCATCTCTTAATTCTTCTATAGTTGCTATCATCGGAAACATAATTTTTAGATTTCCATAAATACTTGCTCTTAAAAGAGCTCTAATTTGATCCTTAAATATATCATGTTGCTCCAGACATAGTCTAATTGCCCTGTGACCAAGAAAAGGATTCATTTCTTTAACGTTACTTATGTATTCTAAGGACTTGTCTCCTCCAATATCTAGTGTTCTAATTATTACAGGCTTTTCTTTCATTCTTTCTAATACTACTTTATATGCTTGGAACTGCTCTTCTTCTGTAGGACAGTACTGTTTTCCCATGAATAAAAACTCAGTCCTATATAACCCTATGCCTTCCCCACCGTTTTTTAATACTCCTTCAACATCCTCCGGCGATCCTATATTTCCTGCTAATTCTATACTTTTCCCGTCTTTTGTTTTTGATTCTTTATTTTTAAATTTTTTCAATTTTTCTTTGTATTCTTTGTATTTATTTTCTTTTTCTTTATATTCTTTCAGTTGATATTCATCAGGGTTCAAAATGACCAGCCCTTCTTTTCCATCTATTATAATACTGTCTCCATCACTGCTGTTTTCCATAATTTTTTTTGTTCCTACTACAGCCGGAATTTCCAAAGTTCTTGCCATTATTGCACTATGTCCAGTTCTACCTCCGATTTCTGTTGCAAAACCTTTTACATATCTTTTATTTAGTGACACTGTGTCTGTTGGGGTAAGTTCTTCAGCTACTATTATAACCTCTTTTTCTAATAATCCCGGATCCTTTATTTCTATATTTAGCAGGTGTGCAAGAACTCTATCAGATACATCTAGTATATCTCCTGCTCTTTCTCTCATATATTCATTATTCATTTCTTTAAAAATATTTACGTATTTATCAACTATGCTCTGAAAAGCTTTTGCAGAATTTAATTTTTCTATTTTAATTTTTTTTACAGTTTCGCTGTAAAGTTCCGGATCTTTTAATATTTCAATATGAGCATCAAATATCGCTCCATGTTTTTTATCTATGTTTTCCACAGTCTTATCTCTTATTTTTTTTATTTCAAGTTCGCTAATAAATAATGCATGATCGAATTTCTCAATTTCTTTTTCAACATCATCTATTTTATTATCATTAGTTGTTATCTTTTCTTTGTAAAGCTTAAAGATCTTTCCAATGGAAATTCCATTGCTAGCGCCTATTCCTTTAACAATCATACTTACACCTCAATTTTTTAAGTCTTCTATCTGATTTTTACTCAATTCATTTTTACTGCCTAGTATTTTATTCGTGTACATAAGTATTTTAGCATAATGCTCCATGGATTCAAGTCTATAATAAGCTTCCATTAAATCTGACCCCCATGTTAAAGCTCCGTGATTCGCCAATAGTACCCCTTTATAATCTTTGCAGTAAGGTGCAATAGATTCCGGTACTTCTTCTGTTCCAGGCTTTGCATAAGGAGCTATATGAACTGGTCCTAGAAGCAAAACATTTTCTATCAGAATCGGTTTAGTGAGTTCTATATTTGCAACAGAAAAAGCCGTTGCTACCGGAGGGTGTGCATGTACAACTGCTCCTACATTCATGTTTTCTTTATATACTCTTAAATGCATTTTTATTTCTGAAGTCGGTTTCATGCCTACTCCATTCCAATTACCTTCTAAATCCATTTCTGATATCATGTCTTTAGTCATAAACCCCTTTGACACTCCTGTAGGAGTTGATATTATTTTGTTTTCTCCTACTTTCACAGAAATATTTCCATCATTTGCTGCTACAAATTCTCTATTATACATTCTTTTACCAATTTCACAAATCATTTCTTTTGCTATATATATATTTGGATAATTCATACCCATCCTCCATTTAATCTATTAATCTTTATTATAGATGATAAATATAAAAGATTAAAGTTTTAATATTTATCAAAGTTTAAATTGCTTATATTTCTTTGACATTAACATGTTTAGATATTATAATTAAATAAATTACGTGCAATTATAAGGAGAATAAACTTTATGGATATTTTTATTGCGAGACAACCAATTTTTACACCAAAAGAAACAGTATATGGTTATGAGATACTTTATAGAGAGTCGTCAGATAATAAATTTAATGATACCGAACCTGATAAAGCTACCACTAATGTTTTATTAAATACTTTTGAAACTTTCGGCCTGCAAACACTGACAAATGAAAAATATGCCTTCATAAATTTTACAGAAAATTTACTTGAAAAAGAAATTATAGACTTATTTCCTAAAAAATATCTTGTTGTTGAATTAAAATTATCTACCCTTGAAAAGGAAAAAAATCTTCAATATATTAAAAATTTAAATAATAATTATATTATTTCTATTGATGATTTTTCCATTGATTTCGATGAAAGTTTAGTTGTTAAATATGCCAACATAGTAAAAATTGACTTTTATAAATTTGAAAAAGAAGATATTAAAAATATTGCAGATAGATTAAGAAATAAGAAAGTCAAGTTGTTAGCTGAAAAGTTAGAAACACATGAAGATTTTCAGTTAGCTAAAGACTTAGGTTTTGATTTGTTTCAAGGATTCTTTTTTAAAGAACCTGAAATACTTCTGACTCAAGATTTAGCTCCATTAAAGATTTCATATCTACAACTTCTAATTAAACTAAATGAAGATGATCTTGATTTAATAGAACTATCTAATATTATTTCTAGAGACTTGGGATTGACCTATCGTTTATTAAAAATGGTTAATACTTTATCCTTCAGTTTAAGAAGGGAAGTTGATTCAGTTAAAGATGCTTTAATTCTTCTAGGAGAAATCAAAACGCGTAAATGGATATCATTAATAGTTCTTACTGAATTAAGCAACGATAGACCTGAAGAATTAGTTAGAACATCTTTAGTAAGAGCCAAATTTGCTGAGCTTCTTTCTCAAAAAGCAAATATGGAAGATAAATCAGATGTACTTTTTTTATCAGGATTATTTTCTTTAATTGATGTTATACTAAGAAGACCACTTGATGAAATACTTCATGAGTTAAATATCTCCCAAGAAGTTAAAGATTCTCTTTTAAAAGAAGATGATAGTTTATATAAATTTTTAAATTTAGTTATATCCTACGAAAAAGGTAATTGGGATGAAGTTTCAATGTCAGGAAGAGAGTTTAGTTTAGACTCAAAAGATATTTCAGATTGTTATATGAACTCTTTAGCTTGGTACTTAAAAATATTATAATACAAATTGACATAAATAGCAGAATATGGTATAAATTATATGTTAGCACTCTGAATATTAGAGTGCTAATTATTTGATTTATAGAAAAGGAGAGATATAAATGGCAAAGAAAAAATTTAAAGCTGAGTCTAAAAGAGTACTAGATATTATGATTAACTCTATTTATACTCACAAAGAAATATTCTTAAGAGAATTAATATCCAATGCAAGTGATGCAATTGATAAAATTTATTACAAAGCATTAACCGATGAGAATTTAAATTTCAACAAAAGTAACTATTATATAAAAATAGACACAGATAAGGATAATAGAAAATTAATAGTTTCAGATACAGGTATAGGTATGACCAAAGAAGAGTTAGAAGAAAATCTTGGAGTTATTGCTCAAAGTGGATCTTTTAACTTTAAAAATCTTAATAAAGTAAAGGATGGATACGATATAATTGGACAATTTGGAGTAGGATTTTATTCATCTTTTATGGTAGCTGATAAAGTTGAAGTTCATACAAGAGCATTAGGAGAAGAAGAAGGATATAAGTGGGTATCAGAAGGTGCCGATGGATATTCTATAAAAAGTTTTGACAAAGAAAATGTTGGAACAGATATCATTTTAACAATTAAAGAAAATACCGAGGATGATAATTACGATAAATACCTTAATACAAATGAACTTCAGCAAATAGTTAAAAAGTATTCCGATTTTATAAGATATCCAATAAAAATGGAAGTTGATAAAACTAAATTAAAAGAAGGAACGGAAGATGAATATGAAAGCTATACTGAAATTGAAACAGTTAACAGTATGGTTCCTATTTGGAAAAAGAACAAGCTTAACTTAAAAGATGAAGATTACGAAAATTTTTATTCTGAAAAGCATTTTGGATTCGACAAACCCTTAAGTCATCTGCATGTAAGTATTGATGGAGTAATTAGATACAATGCTGTACTTTTTATTCCGGAAAATATTCCTTTCGATTACTACAGTAAAGAGTATGAAAAAGGGTTGGAGTTATACTCTAACGGAGTTCTAATAATGAATAGGTGTCCCGACCTGCTTCCGGACTACTTCAGCTTTATTAAAGGTGTTGTTGACTCTGAAGATTTGACTTTAAACTTATCTAGAGAAGTACTTCAAAAGGACAGGCAGCTGCAGTTTATTGCAAAAAATCTTAGAACAAAGATTAAAAAAGAACTTGAAACTATGATGAAACACGATAGAGAAAAATACGAAAAATTTTACAGCTCTTTTGGAAGACAATTAAAGTTTGGTATTTATGACGAATTTGGAAGAGATAAGGATTTCTTAAAAGACCTTCTGATGTTTTATTCTTCCAAGGAAGAAAAAATGGTATCATTAGATGAATACACTTCACGAATGCCGGAAGATCAAAACTATATCTTTTATGCTGCTGGTGAATCTAAAGAAATGCTTAAAAAATTACCTCAAACTGAATCTATAACCGACAAAGGTTATGAAGTTTTATATTTTACAGAAGATGTAGATGAATTTGCCATCAAAATGCTCGGAGAATATAAAGAAAAAGAATTTAAATCTGTATCAAGTAGCGACATAGGTATTGATGAAAGTGATTCAGCTAAAGATAACGAAGCAGATGATGATGTAAAAAAAGAAATATTTGAATATATGACCAAAGCATTATCCGGTAAAATATCTAAAGTTAAATCATCAAAAAGACTTAAAAATCATCCGGTTTGTTTATCAAACGAAGGTGATGTAAGTATAGAAATGGAAAAAGTACTTAAAAATATGCCTAATAATCAAAACATAAAAGCTAATAAAGTATTAGAGATAAATATCAATCACAAAGTTTATAAATCATTAAAAAATGCTTATCAAAATGATAAAGATAAATTAGATTTATATACAAACTTGCTTTACAATCAAGCTTTACTTATTGAAGGACTTCCTCTTGAAGATCCTGTAGAATTTTCAAATAATATTTCAAAAATTATGGATTAAACAAAAGGATGATGCTGAATTTAAGCATCATCCTTTTATTATTTCACATAGAATATTAGCAATTTCACCTCTTGTTATATATTTTTCCGGTCTAAAAGAATTATCTGGATATCCTTTCATTATTTTTCTTTCTGCTAAATATACTATATCTTTTTTAGCCCAATGACTTTCAATATCAGTAAAAAATCTTTCTTCTTTTATTTTTTTAATTATTTTTTTAAAAGGGAATTTTTCTCCAGGACAATAAGGTTTTCTAATTGGATCAATTTCGTAGTGACCAATTATATTTTTCCTATCAACCGATATTATTTTTTTATACTTATTGTACACGTAGTCTATAATATGTTTGTGCAAACATATACTTGAATTTAACTGTTTCTCCGTAAGTTCTCCTTCTGTGCTTTCGTATAGCCCTTCGTGTTCTATTGATATAGTATATCTATTTGGATTAATATTTCTATTTTTCACTTTCAGAGATTTTGCTTTTTTTATATCTTCTAAATATAGACCGTTACTCCAGGCCATGTCTTCTATTTTAACAAATTGATAAATATCCCCGTTCTTACAAACTAAAAAATGAGCTGAAGATTGAGTATTTTTAACACTTGTAAACCAGTCTATACAGCTTTCTTTACTACCTTGTGATATGTGGTTTACAATGGTATCTGGAATTGTCCCTTTTCTACCGGAAAAATTTGTATGTTCATTTCCTACATATGCTATTTTATTTTTCATTTTCACCTCCAAAAAAAACTACCTATAATCTAAATAGGTAGTTTTAATTAAAGTTACTATATTATTTCACACATATTGCATCAATTTCTACTCTTACATCTTTAGGTAATCTAGATACCTCTACTGCACATCTTGCCGGTTTATGTCCTTTGAAAAAATCTTCATAAACTTTATTCATATAAGTAAATTCATTCATATCCTTTAAGAAAACCTGACATTTAACAATATTTTCTACTTTGAATCCTGCTTCTT
>JAABRS010000035.1 GCA_011390775.1 Clostridia bacterium
ATATTAGTAATTTAAAAAACAGCAGAATAACTCCAGAGGAGTACATTAAAGATAATCACAGCCTATACAGAGAGAGAATGATTGGTGAAATTTATAAACTATACGATGAAAAACTTAAAAAAAGTAATAGTTTAGATTTTGATGATTTACTTCTTAAAGCTTTAGAATTAATTGAAAAATTTGAAGATGTGGCTGATTATTATAAAAACAAATTTGAGCATATATTAGTAGATGAGTATCAAGATACTAATAGAGTTCAGTATCTTTTGGTTAAAAATTTGGGTTCAAAAAAAGAAGGAACAAGTAATGTATTTGTAGTTGGTGACGAAGATCAATCTATTTATGGTTGGAGAGGTGCCGACATAAAAAATATTTTAGATTTTGAAAAGGATTTTCCAAATTCAAAGGTAATAAAGTTGGAAAGAAACTATAGGTCTACAAAAAATATATTAGATGCAGCAAATTATGTAATAAAAAATAATGAAAATAGAATTGGTAAGAATCTATGGACTGAAGATGATAAAGGAAGTCTTATACAACTCTATGAAGGAATGGATGAAACTCAGGAAGCCGATTATATAGTTGAGAGAATTTATAATGAAAGAACTGTAAGAGATACACCTTATAATGATATTGCTATTTTGGTAAGAACTAGAGCGCAGACTAGAGCTATAGAAGATAAATTAAAACTTAAAGGAATGCCTTATAAGATTGTGGGTGGTCAGGAATTTTACAGTAGAAAAGAAATAAAAGATATTTTAGGATATATAAAATTAATTCAGAACCCTCATGAAAACTATAGTTTTAAAAGGGTGATTAATCTACCCAGAAGAGGAATTGGAAAGAAAACTCTGGAAACTTTAGAAAAAAAATCTAATGAAAAAGGAATATCATTATTCCAACAGGCAGAAATACCTGGTGATTTAAGCATATCTCAGAAAGCTAAAGATTCATTTAAAGAGTTTACTGATTTCATCAGAAAATATCAAAATATTTCTGAAAATCAGGAAATATCACTGGAAGAATTAGTGTTGAAAGTTTATGAAGAATCAGGTTATAAAGAACTCTTGGACAAAGATAGGGATACAATAGAAGGTAAAGGTAGAATTGAGAACATCGAGGAATTTATATCTGCTGTAGCGGACTTTGAAGAAAATAATGAAGAAAGCAATTTAGAAGAGTTTTTAGCATACATATCCCTCCTTACAGATATAGATAAAACCTCAGATAATGATGATGCTATAACCATAATGACCGCTCATGCAGCTAAAGGTCTGGAATTCGAATTAGTATTTATTGCGGGAATGGAAGAAAACTTGTTCCCTATTTTAAGAGACGAGGAAGAAGAACTGGAAGAAGAGAGAAGATTATTTTATGTTGCCTTAACTAGAGCAAAAAAGAGAATATACTTATCTTATGCTACTTCTAGAAGAATTTTCGGAAAAACTATGGAAAGATCTGTTTCAAGATTTATAGATGAGATACCGGAGAATTTATTTGACCAAAGAGAAATCAAGAAAAATATCAAACAAAATCAGTTAACAGAAAAAACAGCCAGTAGAGGTTTCTATAAGGAAAAAGAATTTTTTAAAGGATATACAGGTATAAATAAAAAAGATAATAAGGATTTTAAAAACACAGAGAGTGAAGAGGATTTTAAACCTGGTGATAAGATAGCTCATAAACAGTGGGGAGTAGGTACAGTAGTTCAGGTTAAAGGTTCTGAAATAACTGTTGCTTTTAACGATATAGGAACTAAGGTTATGATAATGCCTTATGCACCTATTAAAAAAATATAACAGGAGTTTTAAAATTGGATAAGAAAAAAAGAATTGAAGAACTTGTTGAAAAATTAAATGACTATGCATATTATTATTATACTTTAGATCAACCTAAGATTTCGGACAAGGAGTACGACGAATTATATGACGAATTAAAAGAATTAGAAGAAGAAACTCAATATACTTTAAAAGAATCTCCTACTCAAAGAATAGGAGATAAACCTTTAGATAAATTCAAGAAACACCAACACAAATCTCAGCTTTGGTCTTTAGATAAGGCTCAAAGCTATGAAGAGTTAATAAGCTGGGATGAAAGAGTTAATAAATTAATAGACGAATACAATAGGAGTAATCAGGATAATTTGCCAAAAGCAAAATATATTTTAGAGTACAAATTTGACGGATTAACTATTAATCTAACATACCAAGATGGGTATTTAGTTCAAGGAGCAACAAGAGGAAATGGTGAGATTGGTGAGGCTATACTACCTCAGATAAAAAGTATTAAAAGCATACCCTTGAAAATAGACTATAAAGGTATAGTTGAGATACAGGGGGAAGGGCTGATGCCTATATCAGCTTTAGAAAACTACAACCAAGAAGCCGACGAACCTCTTAAAAATGCCAGGAATGCAGCTGCGGGAGCTTTAAGAAATCTTGATCCTAAGGTAACTGAAAAAAGAAATCTAGCAGCATATTTTTATAACGTGGGATATATAGAAGGGAAAAGCTTTGAAACTCATAAAGAAATGTTAAACTTCATTAAAGATAACAGAATACCTGTTTTTGATTACCTTAAAGAATTTAAAAATATAGATGATTTAATTGAAGAAATAGAAAAAGTAGAGGAATTAAGAAATAAACTAGATATACTCACAGACGGAATGGTAATAAAAATTAACGACATAAAAACCAGGGATGTTTTGGGTAGCACTCAAAAGTTTCCAAGATGGGCAGTAGCATTTAAATTTGAAGCTGAAGAAGTCACTACCATTTTAAAAGAAGTGAAATGGAATGTAGGAAGAACTGGTAAAGTTACTCCTAGTGCTATACTAGAACCGGTGGAAATAGCTGGAGCAACCATTCGAAGAGCTACTTTAAATAACATAGAAGACATCAGAAGAAAGAAGGTTAAAATTAATAGCAGGGTTTGGTTGAGAAGATCAAATGATGTAATACCGGAAATACTGGGAGTAGTAGAAGAAGATAGAGATACTGAAGAAATAAACATGCCGGAAAATTGTCCAGCCTGCGGAACGGAACTTATAAAAGAAGGAGTTCATTACTTCTGTCCTAATAAACTGTCCTGTAAGCCTCAGTTGGTTTCTTCTATAGTTCACTTTGCAAGTAGAGACGCTATGAATATTGAAGGATTTAGTGAAAAAACCGCTTATCAACTTTATGAGGAACTGGATATAAAAGATATTTCTCAGCTTTACGATATAGAAAAAAAAGAACTTCTACAGCTGGAAGGATTTAAAGAAAAGAAATCTCAAAATCTTATAGATGCTTTAGAAAAAAGCAAAGACTGTAAACTCGAATCTTTCATCTATGCTTTAGGAATACCGAATGTAGGTATTAAAACGGCAAAAGATTTAGTAAAAAAATACAAATCCTTAGAAAATTTGAAAACTGCAAAAAAAGAAGAACTGATAGAAATTCGAGATATCGGTGAAATAGTAGCTGAAGAAATATACAAATTTTTTAATGACGAGAATATAACAGAAAGTATTAATAAATTACTAGAAAAAGGTATCAAGCCCTATTTTGAAGGTGAATATGAAACCAAGAAAAATATCTTTACAGATAAAAAAATAGTAATAACAGGGAAATTTAATTTAAACAGAAAAGAGATTAAAAGCTTTATAGAGAAGTCAGGAGGACAGGTCACAGGGGCGGTAAGTAGCAATACAGATCTACTTCTGTTGGGAGATGATCCCGGGTCTAAACACGATAAAGCTAAGTCATTAGGAATCAAAACAATAGATGAGAAAGAACTAGAGAAGCATCTAAATATTAAATCTAATGAATGATTATTACAATTCATTAATAATTGTTAAGACTTTCTTAATTGCAATTTTGCATATTTTGGAATAGATTAAGATATGGATAGTTTTATTATAAATAGCAGCGCATCAAAAGATGGTGTGTAAAAAAATTGGAGGTGCATTGATGTTAAAATATACAACTAAAAGATTAGGTATAGCTATTTTTACTTTATTAATTATTATTACCATTACTTTCTTTTTAATGAATGCAATCCCAGGAGATCCTTTTCAACAAAGCAGAAGGATACCTCCGGAAATACTTGAAAATATGAAAGCGAAATACGGCTTAGATAAACCGTTGATAGTTCAATACTTTAAGTATTTGGGAAATATTTTACAAGGAGATTTAGGAGACTCTATGTATTATAGAGGTCGTTCTGTTAATACTATATTAGCGGATTCATTTGCAGTCTCTGGAAAATTAGGACTTATGTCAATTACGGTGGGAGCCGGATTGGGAATATTTTTCGGAATTGTAGCGGCATTAAACAGAAATAAGTTTTTTGACTATTTCGTTATAGTACTAGCTGTTATTGGAGTATCTGTTCCAAACTTTGTAATTGCAACTACCCTCCAATACTTATTTGCTTCTAAACTAGGATGGTTTCCTGTTTCAAGATGGGGAACATGGCAGCAGGCGGTTCTTCCCGTCACAGCCTTAGGATTTGCATATATAGCATATATAGCTCGTATGATGAGAACAAGTATGCTTGATGTTATTAATCAAGATTACATAAAAACAGCTAAGGCAAAGGGACTTTCAGGAACGCAAATACTTTGGAAACATACAATTAGAAATGCGATACTACCTATTGTAACAATATTAGGTGTTGCTGTAGCAGGTATAGTAGTAGGATCACTTGTTATAGAAAACATATTTGGTATCCCGGGTATGGGTAAATACTTTGTGCAAAGTATCAAACAAAATGATTACACAATGATAATGGGAACCACTATATTTTACGCAGTATTACTTATAGCTATGATGTTTATAATAGATGTATTGTATGGAATTGTAGATCCTAGAATTAGATTGGATTAGGGGGAAAAACTATGGCAGATATGAAATTGAAAAAAGAAGATTTTGAAGTAGTAGGTAAAGATTTAAAATCTTCAGAAGAAATAATAAGAAAAAGTTTGACCTACTGGCAGGATGCTTGGATGAGATTGAAAGCTAATAGAGTGGCACTATTTGCTTTAATTATAATAATAATTATGCTAGGAATGGCTGTTTTTGCACCTATGATGACTGAATATTCTTACGATCAACAGATGTACGACAGAATAAGTCAAACCCCAAATTCTGAAAACTGGTTTGGTACAGACGAATTAGGAAGGGATTTATTCGCTAGAGTTTGGCAGGGAGCAAGAACTTCACTTTTTGTAGCTTTTGTTGCAACTATAATTAATGTTTCAATTGGTGTTATTTACGGCGGTATATCAGGATATTTCGGTGGAAAAACAGATATAGTAATGATGAGAATAATAGAAATCATATATTCTATTCCAAGATTATTATGGGTAATCCTTTTATTAGTAGTTATGAAACCGGGAATAAAACCAATAATTATTGCAATAGCAATAACCGGATGGGGTGGAATGGCCCGTGTAGTAAGAGGTCAGGTACTTCAGCTTAAGCAGATGGAATTTGTTCTTGCGGCTAAAACCTTAGGTGCTGATACAACAAGAATTTTACTGAAGCACTTAATTCCAAATACTATGGGACCTATAATAATAAACTTAACCTTCCAGGTGCCTACTGCTGTTTTTACAGAAGCATTTTTAAGTTATTTAGGACTTGGAATACCGGCTCCAGCAGCAAGTTGGGGTTCTTTGGCACAATCGGGAACAAAGATGATATTATTATATCCTCACATGCTTCTATTTCCGGCGGCAATGATAAGTATATTCATGCTTGCATTTAATTTACTAGGTGATGGATTAAGAGATGCTCTTGATCCTAGACTAAGAGCGTAAGGGGGATAAATATGAGTGAAAATAAAAACGAAAAAATAGATGAAGTTAAAAACATTACAGAATCATCAGATGTTTTGTTAGATGTAAAAAACCTACAAGTATCCTTTGATACATATGGAGGTGAGGTTAAAGCAGTAAGAGGAGTAAGCTTTACATTAGACAGAGGTGAAACATTAGCAGTTGTTGGAGAATCCGGATGTGGAAAATCTGTAACAGCTCAATCTATAATGCAGCTTATACCAATGCCTCCAGGAAAAATTAAATCTGGAGAAGTTTGGTTAGATGGAAGAGATTTATTAAAATATTCAGATAAAGAAATGGAGAAAGTAAGGGGAAAGGAAATCAGTATGATTTTCCAAGATCCTATGACTTCTCTTAATCCTACTATGAAAGTAGGAAAACAGATTATGGAAGCCTTAATAAAGCACCAGAATATGTCGAAAAGTCAAGCAAAAGAAAAGGCAGTCGAAATGCTTAAACTAGTAGGTTTGCCTAATCCGGAAAGAAGAGTAGAACAGTATGCTCATGAGTATTCCGGTGGTATGAGACAGAGAGCTATGATTGCAATAGCATTATCATGCAATCCGAAGCTATTAATAGCCGATGAACCTACTACTGCTCTTGACGTTACAATACAGGCACAGATTATGGAATTAATGGCAGATTTACAGAAAAAATTAGATACAGCTATTATATTGATAACTCATGACTTAGGAGTAGTTGCAGACGTTGCTAAAAAAATAGCAGTAATGTATGCAGGAGTAATAATAGAATATGGAACTTACAGGGATATTTTTTATAATCCAAAACATCCATATACTTGGGGACTTTTACTCTCTGTGCCTAGACTGGATGTAAATAAAGATTTGAGACTTATACCAATAGAAGGTACACCTCCAGATCTTATATCTCCACCAAAAGGCTGTCCTTTTGCTTCAAGGTGTGAACATGCAATGAAAATCTGTAAAGAAAAAATGCCTGAAGAAATAAAAGTTGATAGTGTTGAAAGTGAAGATCATTTTGCAAGATGCTGGCTTTATAATGATTTAGCTCCAAGTGTAAATAACCCTGTAACTGAAAGGAGAGCGAGATTAAATGAATGAGACTTTAATAAGTGTTAGAAACTTAAAAAAATATTTTAATGTTAGAGGAGGAAAAACTCTAAAAGCAGTAGATGATATATCCTTTGACATACATAAAGGAGAAACTTTAGGTCTCGTTGGAGAATCTGGATGTGGAAAATCAACAGCTGGAAGAACAATAGTAAGATTATATGAAGCTACAGGTGGAGACATAATATATAAGGATATGAACATTAATAATCTAAATAAGAAGCAGTTGAAAGATTATACAAGACATGCCCAGATGATATTCCAGGATCCTTATGCATCATTGAATCCCCGTATGACTGTTACAGATATAGTAGGAGAAGGAATTGATATACACAATCTTTACAAAGGCATGGAAAGACAGAAGAGAATATATGAAATTTTAGAGCTGGTAGGATTGAGTAGAGAACATGCCAATAGATTCCCACATGAGTTTAGCGGTGGTCAAAGACAAAGGATAGGTGTGGCGAGAGCTTTAGCAATAGAGCCGGATTTTATAGTAGCTGATGAACCTATTTCAGCATTGGATGTTTCAATACAGGCCCAGGTTGTCAACCTTCTTAAAGATTTACAGGATGAATTAAATCTTACATATCTTTTTATTGCCCATGACTTAAGCATGGTTAAACATTTATCAGATAGAGTGGCAGTTATGTATTTAGGCTCAATTATGGAATTAACTGAAAGTAAGGAACTTTACGATAATCCACTACACCCATATACTAAGGCACTAATGTCAGCAGTACCAATTCCTGACCCTGATGTATCAAGAGCTAAGCAAAGAATTATACTTAAGGGAGACGTACCGAGTCCTATAGATGTACCTGCAGGATGTAAATTCCAAGGGAGATGTCCTTTAGTAGAAGATATTTGCAGAGTAGAAAAACCAGAGCTTAGACAAGTAATTCCAGGACATGAAGTAGCCTGTCATATGGTGAAAAAACCTTAAAAGCGAATAAATGTTAAAAATATGTAAATTGACAAAGATGGAATAAAATAATATAATTTATTATATTCAATAACCGACAAATCTAATATGTCGGCGAAAAAAAAGGACATATGTCCTAAAATTTATACAAGGGGGAATACTTAGTATGAAAAGAAGAATATTAGCTTTATTGTTAGTAATGTCATTGGTATTTACATTGGCATTAACTGGTTGTTCTCAACCTGCTGACGAACCAGAAGAACCAGCAGAAGAGCCAGGAGAAGAAGAACCAGCAGAAGAACCAGAAGAAGAACCGGCTGAAGAGCCAGTAGAACAGGTATTAACATTTAACTGGAATTCAGAACCACCAGATTTAGATCCTCAAACTACTACCGACCAGGTTTCATTTTGGATTATAAATGCAGTTATGGAAGGATTAGTAAGACTTGATCCAGACGGTTCAGTTGGAGAGGGATTAGCAGAATCTTGGGACATCAGTGAAGATGGACTAGAATACACATTTAATTTAAGAGATGCTAATTGGTCTGATGGAACACCAGTTACGGCAGAAGACTTTGCATTTGCTTGGTTAAGAGTTCTTAACCCTGACACAGCTGCTCAGTATGCATATCAGTTGTACCATATTAAAAATGCAGAAGCATATAATTCAGGTGAACTTACTGACCCAAGTGAAGTTGGAATCGAAGTTGTAGATGAAAAAACTCTTAAGGTAACATTAGAAAGAGAAACACCTTTCTTCTTAAGTTTGATGTCATTCATAACTTACGTACCTGCTCAAAAAGCAGCAGTTGAAGAATTTGGCGAAGATTATGCTTTAGAAGCTGATCAAATGGTATACAGTGGTCCTTTCGTTATAGAAGAATGGGCTCATGAAGATAGCTTAATCTTAGCTAAAAACCCTGAATACTGGGATGCAGACACTGTGAAGCTTGAGAGAATCGAAGGTGTTATGATTACTGAAAACAACACTAGAATGCAGATGTACGACAACGGAGAATTAGATATAGCGGTTGTACCTGCTGAATTCTTAGACAGATATATCGACGATCCAAATTATGTATCACAGTCACAAGCAGTTACATGGTATCTACAGTATAACATGGAAGACGAATGGTTCTCTAATCACAAAATGAGAGAAGCTTTTGCTCTTGCTACAGATGCACAAACATACGTTGATGTAGTACAAAACGGACTTGGAGTTGTTGCAGAAGGTCATACTCCTCCAACAATGACAGGAGCTGGCGGAAAATCATTTGGTGAAACAAGAACTAGTGAATTACCAGGCTACGATCCAGAAAAAGCAACGCAGTTATTTGAAGAAGCTTTAGAGGAATTAGGCGTAACTAAAGAAGAATTCGAAGAAACAGTTACTATAGTAGCTGGTGAAGGAGACACTTGGTCTAAGATAGCACAGTTCTTCCAAAGTCAGTGGAAAGATACTTTAGGTGTTGAATTATTCATAGAACAAATGTCATTTGCTATGAGACTTGACAGATATAACACTGGTACTTACCAAATTACATATGCTGGATGGGGTGGAGATTACAACGATCCTCTTACATTCATGGATATGTGGGTAACTGATGGTGGAAACAACGATGCATACTACAGTAATCCTGAATATGATGAAAACATTCAAACTGCACTTACAGGTTCAGGAGATGAAAGATATGAAGCAATGGCTGAAGCAGAAGCTATAATAGCTGAAGATCTTCCAATCTATCCAATGTATCACCCAACTAGAAACTTAGTAATAGACCCTAAGGTTAAAGGTTTAGCTACTTATCCAGTTGGAGCGGATTACGACTTTAAGTGGACTTACATAGAATAAAATTTAAAACAAAAATATAAAAAAGGCTGTCTTTACGGCAGTCTTTTTTTATGTTAAGATTTAGTGTAAGCTTTTGAGAAGGAGTAGTATAATGGAAGTTGGAAAATTACCAAATAGATTACTTGAAGAAATTATAATATCTAATATAAAAACTAGAAGAGATGAAGTCATAGAAAGAGCAGGGGTTGGTAAGGATTGTGCAGTAATAGATTATGGAGATAAATACTGTGTGATTTCATCAGACCCTATTACGGGAGCAACGGAAAATATTGGGAAGATAGCTGTCAACGTTGCATGTAACGATATTGGAGCTGCTGGAGCAGAACCAAATGCTTTGCTTATGACAATATTAGCACCAAAGGGAACGGAGCAAAAGGAAATAGAAAGAATAATGAATGAAGCCAACGAAGCTGCAGACCTTATTAATGTAGAAATAGTAGGAGGTCATACTGAAGTAACAGATGCAGTTAATAAGATGGTTCTTTCCCTAACAGCCTTAGGAATGAGAGATAAAGAAATAAATAATGAACCTGTAAAAACCGGTGATTTAGTATTAATAAGTAAAGAGATAGGAATAGAAGGAACTTCTATATTATATTCAGAAAACAAAGAGAAATTAGATAGAGAATTATTTAAAGATAAAAATTTATCATCAAAAAAAGTAGAAGAGTATATAGATAGATTAAGTGTAGTAAAAGAAGGAGTTATTTGTGGTAAATTAGGTTCTAAATACATGCACGATATTACTGAAGGGGGAGTATATGGGGCTTTATGGGAAGCTCATAAAGCAAATGATTTAGGTATACTTGCTAAGGAAGATAGCATCCCTATTTCAGCTGAAACAAAAGCACTATGCAATTATTTTAATATAAACCCTTATCGACTAATATCAAGCGGTTCAATGTTGATTATAGCAGGTAAAGAAGACAGCTATAATATGATTGAAAAGCTAAAAGAAGAAAATATAAGATTAGAAATAATAGGTGAGATTATAGATGAGAAAAAGTGTCTAATTCAATCAAATAAAGAAATAAGGGAAATAGATGAACCGGAAAGTGACGAGCTATATAAAGTAGTGACAAAATAAGGAGGAAATATGCCAAGAGATAATGGAAGAACTTTTGATAATATAAGAGAAACAAAAATAGAAGATGAATATTTAATTCATCCGGATGGTTCTGTTTTAATACAGATGGGACAAACAAAGGTTATATGTACAGCTTTCATAGAAGATAAAGTACCTCATTTTTTAAGAAATACCGGACAAGGTTGGGTAACAGCTGAATACGATATGCTGCCTGCATCTACTGAAAGCAGAAAAATCAGAGCAGCTAAAAAAGGAAAGCAAGATGGTAGATCCCAAGAAATTCAAAGACTTATAGGTAGATCCTTAAGATCTGTAGTTGACCTTAATGGCTTCGGAGAGCGCACTGTATGGATGGATTGTGATGTAATTCAAGCCGACGGCGGAACTAGAACAGCCGCAATAACGGGAAGTTTTATTGCTATGGTACAGGCTTTCAATAAGCTTAAAACTAATAATCAAATTGAAAAAATACCTGTTAAATCCTTTGTTTCTGCTATAAGCGTAGGAGTTGTAGGTGAAGAAAATTTACTGGATTTATGCTACGAAGAAGATAAAAATGCTAAAGTAGATATGAATGTTGTTATGACTGATAAAGAAGAATTTATAGAAATACAGGGAACAGGAGAAGAAGCACCTTTCTCTATGGGAGAGCTTATGAACTTGTTGGATTTAGCTAAAAAAGGATGCAGTTCTTTATTTGAAATTCAAAAAGAAATCTTAGGTAAAGATATTTCCAAGGAAATAATGGAGGGATAATGGAAAAAATAATTTTATCTTCTGATAACAAAGACAAGATTAAAGAAATTAAAGAAATATTAAAAGATTTAGATGTCAAAATTCTTTCAAAAAGAGATTTAGGACTTGATAAACTGGAAGTAGTAGAAAACGGTAAAACCCTAGAAGCAAATGCTTTAAAAAAAGCAAGGGCTGTTTATGATATAATTAAAGGACATATTATAATTGCAGACGATACAGGATTATTTGTGGATGCTTTAAATGGAGAACCGGGAATATTTGCAGGAAGATACAGCGGAGAAAATGCTACCTATGAAGAAAATAATAAAAAACTATTAGAAGAACTTAAGGGTCTTGAAGATAATAAAAGAAAAGCCTACTTTATGGCTGTAGCCGCTGTAATAGATAAAAAAGGTAATGAACATATAGTGAAAGGAATTTGCAAGGGGAGAATAGCTAAAACGTATAGAGGAGAAGGAGGATTTGGATATGATCCCTTATTTATACCTGAAGGCTGCGACAATTCTTTTAGAGAAATGGGAGAAGATAAAAAAAATAGTATAAGCCATAGAAGAAAAGCATTTGAAGAAGTTAGGGCAAAGATTGAGGAAATTTTAAATGAGAATAGTAGTAATCAGTGATACTCACAGACGGATAAATGAAATAATTAATAATCTAGAAAAAAAGTCTGTTGATTTAATAATACATCTTGGTGATTATATAAAAGATGCAGAAGTAATTGAAAATGAATTAAATGTAAAGGTTATTAAAATTAAAGGGAATTGTGATATTAGAGAAATAGATGGAGAGGATGAGATAATAAAGATCGTAAAAGGTAAAAAAATATTTATGACCCATGGTCATAAATATAATGTAAAATTTGCCTTTGATAATCTTTATTATAGAGCTCAGGAACTTAATGTTGACTTAGTTTTATTTGGTCACACTCACAAACCTTTTAACGAAAAAATAGATGATATTTTATTTTTTAATCCCGGTAGTCCTTCGCATCCTAGGAGTACTTATGAAGGAACTTATGGAATAATAGATATAGATGAAGATATAAAAACAAGAATAGTACATATAAAAAAAACACCTTGAAGGTGTTTTTTTACTCTTCGTTAAGTTCGCTAACTTCCATCTCTTCTTCAATTTCACTAAATACAGTAAATTTCCCATAACCTTGTTCATAAAGTCTGTTTAACTGTTTGCCCATTTTGTTTCTTCTTTCATAAAGACCTACGATGTAGTTTTTTTCTCTAAATTTATCAGCTGCCTTAATAACTGATGCAAAATTATCATTTTCATCGTAAAGCATAACTAACTTCTCATCTCCAGGCACTTTAAACTTTTCATTTATTAACTGGTTTGCCAATCTTTCAAAACCTATAGAAAATCCTATAGCTGGGATTTTTTCTCCTATAAAATTACCTATCATTTCGTCATATCTACCACCACCGGCAATAGAATAACCTAAGTCTTTATAAGAAATTTCGAAAATTGATCCGGTATAATATCCCATACCTCTAACTAGAGTAAAATCAAAGATAATTTCGTAGTTTTCTTCTCTTATATCGTTAACTGCATTAATTACAGTTTCTATTTCCTTAATAATATTTTTTGAAACTCCATATTTTGGAAGAACTTCCAAACCTTTATCGTTGATGTCTTCCATAGCATCTATAATACTTTTAATTCGTGACTCTCCATATTCTTTTTTACTTAATTCTTTTTTTATGCCATCTAAACCAATTTTATCCAACTTATCTAAGGTTATACACACATTCTCGAAATTTTCTTCTTTAAAACCACAGTTTAGCACTACATCTTTTAATATTCTTCTATCGTTTATTCTAACTACAAATTCTGTTACATTTAGTTTAGTCAATGCTTTAGCAGTAGTTGAAATAAGCTGTATTTCAGACATTTTTGTTTCGTCACCTATGATGTCTATGTCACACTGTTTAAAACTTCGATATCTGCCCTTTTGTGCTCTTTCAGCTCGAAAAACATTACCTACCTGCATGGCTTTAAAAACCATTGGAAGATCAGCACGACTATTACAGTAAAATCTGCTTAAAGGGACAGTAAGATCGTATCTCAATCCTAAATCCGTCAAATCATCAATTTCTATAGGCTCTTTGGTTAGAGCTTTTTTTAATTTTTTACCTCTTTTTAATATTCTGTAAATTAATCTTAAATTATCTCCTCCGTCGCTTCCCAGGAGTCTTTCAATATTTTCAACAACTGGAGTTTCAATTAATTGAAAACCATCTTTTTTATATGTATCTATTATTATTCCTTCTATATAATCTCTTATTTCCTTTTCTTCAGGCATAAAATCTCTCATACCCTTTGAAGGGTTAACATTAATGCTCATAAAACCTCCTATATTTCAAATGTATTGTAAGAATTTGTTTTTAAATCTATATATAGCATTTTATTTCTTAGTAACTCTCCTTTATTAGTTAGAAGTTTGATTAATTCATTTACTTCTAAAGAAGCTATTAAAGAAGCTATATAAGGTAAATTTCCCATTGGTTCTTCATCTTTTCCAGGTTCGGAGTCTTTATTTTGATATATTTTTGAGATGGTTTTGTCACCGGGCATAATTAAAGAAACCTGTCCATACCAGCCCCCAATAGCCCCGTGTATTAATGGGATTTCATTTTTTTCTGCAAATTCTTCCAGTAAAAATCTTGTTCTTATATTGTCAACTGCATCAATAATACAGTCTGTGTCCTTAGGTAAAAGTTCATCTATATTGTCTTTTGTAAGAGTATCTTTAATACTGGTAAAATCAACATTAGGATTGATTAAATTTATTCTTTTTTTAGCTTCATTTACCTTACATAACCCTAGATTTTCTGAATTAGCTAGAAGCTGTCTGTTTAAATTTGATTCATCAAAGACATCGCCGTCAACAGCTGTAATTTTTTCAATACCTATCCTGCTTATATATTCTAATATATTTCCGCCCAGGCCGCCACATCCAACTACACAAACCTGGGAGTTGTTAAGCTTTTCAACATCTTCAATAGATAAGGCATTTAAATTTTTAGCA
>JAABRS010000036.1 GCA_011390775.1 Clostridia bacterium
AGATAAAATTATTACATTTAAAAATACATCAATTAAAAGAACTATAAATAGCTGGAAACTGGTACTTTATGTAGGTATTCCTAACTCAATGATAAAAATGACTCAACCTCTTAGTGCAGGAATAATAACAAGATTTCTATCCACATACAGCATTGCCGCTGTAGCAGGGTACGGAGTAGGTACTAGACTTGAGTTTTTTGCTCTATCTTTTGTAAATGCTGTATCATCGGTAATGATACCATTTTCCGGACAAAATTATGGAGCGAAAAAATATGATAGAATTATAAAGGGAATTAAATTTGCAGCTAAAGCAATGATTATATATAGTATTGGTGCTTATATAATTTTGTTTTTACTGTCGGATGTCATAGCTAGGATATTTAATGACAGCCAAGATGTACAAAGCTATATAAAGTTATATCTGTATATAGTCCCATTAGGATATGGATTTCAAGGGATATTTATGGTTATAACATCGGTCTTAAATGCTATAAACAAACCAATTCATGCTGCAGCTTTTACTTTTTCCCAAGTATTTCTGATATACATTCCTATTGCGTTAACCTTATCAAAACTACTAGAAGTAAAGGGTATATTCGTAGCGGTTGTAATATCTTATACAATAACAAGTATTTTGCTTTTAAGATATTTTGAAAAAATATTAAAAAGCAGTATAGATGAATAAAATATAAAAGATTGAAGATAAATGCAAAATATTTTGCATTTATCTTTTTTTTGTATTATCATTAAGTTAGATATTAAAATTTAAAGAGGTATTATATGAATAAAGAAAGAGTTTTAGAACTACTATTAACGGCTATAGAAGAGGGTATCCAAGTGGTGGATACTAAAGGTAAAACAGTTATTTACAATGAGCAAATGGCTTTCATTGAAAATATGAATAGAGAAGATGTGCTTAATCAACCTTTAACAAAGGTTATGCCTGATATTAAACGAAATAGTACTCATATGGAAGTTCAAAAAAGTCGAAAACCTATAATTAACAACAAACAGATATACTTTAATAAAAATGGTAAAAAAATATCAACATTAAATTCTACATATCCAATAATAGAGGAAGGGAAAATTATTGGCAGTTTTGAAATATCAAAAAATGTTACTAAGTTAGAAAGTTTATCAGACCGGATAGTAGAACTTCACGACAAGAGAGAGATAGACAAAGAAGGATATAATTTTAGTGACATAATAGGTAAGTCAAAAAAGATGAAGAGTTTAATTGAGCAGAGTAAGAATATTGCAAAGATTAATTCTAATGTTTTAATAATTGGAGAATCAGGAACTGGTAAAGAACTTTTTTCTCAGAGTATTCACAATCTTAGCCGAAGAAAGAATAAAAATTATATAGCGGAAAATTGTGCAGCAATCCCCAGCAATCTTTTAGAGAGTATTTTGTTTGGAACAAAGAGAGGAGGATTTACTGGAGCTGAAAATAAAGAAGGGCTTTTCAGAAAAGCTCACGGTGGAACTTTAGTTCTTGATGAGATTAATTCAATGCCTTTAGAGCTTCAATCGAAACTATTAAGAGTTTTAGAAACTGGTAAATTTAGACCTATAGGTGGAGATAGAGAGGAAAAAGTTGATGTTAGAATTATAGCTATTGCAAACAAAGACCCCCTTAAATTAGTTAAGGAAAATAAATTTAGAGAAGATCTATTTTACAGATTAAGTGTAATAAACTTGTCTATACCACCTTTAAGGGAAAGAAAAGAAGATATACTACCTCTGGTAGATTATTTTGTAAAGCATTATGAAAGAATATTTAACGTTAAGATTAAAGGTATGTCTAAAGAAGCTATGAAATTTATTATGGAATACCATTGGCCTGGAAATGTTAGAGAACTTAAACACGTTGTAGAAGGAGCCATAAGTCTACTTGACAATAATGATGAAATTAAATTAGATGACTTTCCATACTATATAAATGCAAGAACTTCGGATAAAGATAATGACTTAAATATAAAAAAAGAAGAAGTAATATACGGGGATAAAAAATTAGAAGATCATTTAGAAGAAATTGAAAAAGAAATAATTTTAGAAACATTAAAAGAAAACAAAAATAATATTACAAAATCGGCTGAAGCTCTTGGAATAAAAAGGCAGGGACTTCAGTATAAAATTAAAAAATACTCTATATAAGCAAAATATTTTGCACTGGTGAGGCAAGATATTTTGCTTTTTAAATTTATAAATGTATATATATTATAAATAAAGAGAATTAACCTAGTATTTATTAGATTATATAAATAATTATGCATATAAAAACTTGGCATGATGATTGCAATATATAATAATGATATAATAAAAGGAGGATTTATAATGAAAGATAAGGTTAAAGTTACTATATGGGGCTTTGGAGCTATGGGTAGTGGGATGGCAAAAATGCTTACTAATAAAAAAGGTGTAGAAATTGTTGGAGTATGCGACTTACATGAAGATAGAGTAGGGAAAAGCATGTATGATATTTTAGGTGTAGATAGAGGAGAAAGAACTGAAGTTTTAATTAATCCTGAAATAGAAAAAGTAGCATATAAGGGAAGCTGTGATGTATGTCTAATTGCAACGGATTCTTTTACACAAAAAGCATTTAGTAAGATTAAATATGTTTTAGAACAAGGAATAAATGTTATTTCAACTGCTGAAGAGATGGCATATCCTCAAGCGCAAGAACCTGAATTAGCTAAAAAATTGGATAAGATAGCTAAAGAAAACGCTGTAACGGTTTTAGGAACTGGCATTAATCCAGGCTTGATAATGGATCTTTTATTAATTACATTAACTGGATGCATGACCGATGTTGATTATGCTGTAGCAAAAAGAGTTAATAGTCTTTCTCCATTTGGACCGGCTGTTATGGAAGAACAGGGTGTTGGAATGGAAGAAGAAGAGTTTAGAAAAAGAGTAAAAGAAGGAACTATGGCAGGACATGTTGGTTTTGCAGAGTCAGTTCAAATGATAGGAGATGCTCTTGGTTGGAAAATAGAAAGATTTGAACAGCAGATGAAACCTATCGTAACAAATATAGATAGAAAATCACCTCATGGATTTGCGAAAGCAGGAGATGTTGCAGGTGTAAATATGACAGGACAGGGATATGTTGATGGTAAAATAAGAATTGACATGATGCATCCTCAGCAGATAGAACCTGAAATGGAAGGAACTGAAACTGGAGACTACATATTTTTAAAAGGAACACCAGAGGTAAATATGAAAATTACTCCGGAAGTTGAAGGTGGTCTTGGTACAATTGCAATGTGTGTAAATATGATCCCTCAGGTCATAAATTCTGAAGCTGGGTTAAAAACTATGATTGATTTACCAGTTCCAAGAGCTATAATGGGTGATTTTAGAGATTTTATAAAATAGTTCAAAATTAAATTAATATAAATTCAAGGAGGATACAATGAACGAAAGAGAAAAAGTTAAAGTTATTATTTGGGGACTAGGAGCAATGGGATCAGGTATTGCTGATGTACTACTAAATAAAAAAGGTGTAGAGATTGTTGGTGTAGTAGGAAGAGGAAAAAAATTAGGAACAAGTATGTACGATTATCTTAAGACGGAAAAAGGCGAAAGAAAAGACGTACTATTAGGTGCATATGATGAAGTAATAACTGAAAAAGCAGCAGATGTTGTAGTTTTATGTACGGATTCTTTTACTAAAGATGCTTTTGACAAGATTAAATTCTGTGCTGAAAAGAAAATTAATATTATATCAAGTGCAGAAGAAATGGCATATCCTCAAGCACAAGAGCCGGAACTAGCAGAAAAAATCGATAAATTGGCAAAAGAAAATGGTGTATCAGTTCTTGGAACTGGAATAAATCCTGGACTAATGATGGATTTACTTGCAGTTGCTTTAACTGGATGCATGACTGATGTAGAATCAATTCTGTGTAAGCGAGTTAACAGTTTATCACCATTTGGACCAAAAGTTATGGAAGAACAGGGAGTTGGAATAACTGAAGAAGAATTTATAAAGGGTGTTAAGGATGGAACTCTTTCAGGACATGTTGGATTTTCAGAATCAATATATATGATAGCAGATGCATTAGGTTGGAAAGTTGATAGATTTGAGCAGCAGATGAAACCAATCCTTACAAATATAGATAGAAAGTCCCCTTACGGGTTTGCTAAGGCAGGAAATGTTGCAGGGGTTAACATGACAGGTCAAGGATATATTGACGGAAAACTTAAAATTGATATGGTTCATCCTCAGCAAATAGAACCGGAAATGGAAGGTACACAAACAGGAGATTATATAAAAATCAAAGGTACTCCTGAAGTAAATATGGCGATTAATCCTGAGGTAGACGGAGGATTAGGAACTATAGCAATGTGTGTAAATATGATACCTCTTATTATAAATGCTGATGCCGGATTAAAAACTATGATAGATTTACCAGTACCAAGAGCAATAATGGGAGATTTCAGAGACCACTTAAAATAATTAAGGAGGATAAAAATGACTATTGGAAAAAAAGGTGACTGGGTAAGAATTTACAGAATTATATTAACACCTGAAGAAAGAGCACCTCAAGTACCTGAAGATACAAAAAAAGTTTCTCTTGAAATGTGGGATAAAGGATTTTTACTTGAAGATGAGGCTAATATAGGCGATGAAGTAGAAGTAGAAACATACATTGGAAGAAAAGTTAAAGGTAAGCTTGTAGAAATAAATCCTTACTATACTCACGACTACGGCAAATGTATAACTGAACTACTATACATTGGCCGACAGACAAGAGAATTGATAAAGGAGGAAACTCTAAATGACTAAAAGAAGTACTTATGAAGAAGTAATGGAAAGAAAAAGCGAAATCATGAAAAAATCTGTAGGTTTAGACTACAGTGAATTTGAAACAAAAGGTATTGGTTTCGATTATGATAAAATGATGGAAGAAACAGGATATTCCTTAAATGAAGTAAAAAAAGTACAGGCATCTACAGGAGTTGGAAATACTCCTTTACTTGAACTTCAAAACATTACTAAATTAGCAAGAAAATTAGCTCCAGAAGGAAAAGGAGCAAGAATTTTTCTCAAAGATGAAGCTTCAAATCCATCAGGAAGCTATAAAGCTAGAAGAGCTGCTGTTAGTGTGCATAATGCTAAAAAATTAGGATATAAGGGTGTAATAGCTGCTACCAGTGGCAATTACGGGGCAGCAGTAGCAAGTCAAGCAGCGATGCTTGGATTAGATTGTATTATAGTTCAGGAATGCTACGACTCAGAAGGAAAAGGACAACCGGAAATAATAGAAAAAGCTAGAAAATGCGAAGCATATGGTGCCGAAGTACTTCAATTATCAGTTGGTCCAGAATTGTTCTATCAGTTTTTATTACTGTTAGAAGAAACAGGATATTTTAATGCATCTCTATATACACCATTTGGAATAGCAGGAATCGAAACATTAGGATATGAAATAGCAGAGCAAATGTTAGCAAGAGAAAATAAACTTCCCGATGTTGTAATTGCAACAAATGCAGGTGGAGGAAACTTGACAGGTACTGCTAGAGGACTTTTGAAAGCTGGAGCAGATGATGTTAAAATATATGGTGCAAGTGTTAATTTAAAAGGACTTCATATGGCCAGTGACAAGCAATTCAATAAAAAATCTTTTACAACTGGACATACTGGATTCGGCATTCCATTTGCAACATGGCCGGATAGATCTGATGTTCCAAGATCAGCAGCTAGAGCTTTAAGATATATGGATAGATATGTAACTGTAAATCAGGGAGAAGTATTTTATACTACGGAAGTACTTGCTCAACTTGAAGGTATGGAAAGAGGTCCGGCTGGAAATGTATCATTAGCAGCTGCTATTTCAATTGCCCAAGAATTAGATGAAGACAAAATCATTGTAGTTCAGGAAACTGAATACACTGGAGCTGGCAAACACATTCAACCTCAACTGACATTCGCCAAAGAAAACGGTATAGATATAAAAATAGGAAATCCTGAAGAAGAAGTACCAGGAGAAAGTATAATACTACCTGAACATCCTAGCATGATTAAAGCAAGAGATTTAGATTTAAATAAACTAAGAAAATCATACGTTAAAAACTGTATTAAAAATACTGGAATTAAAAATCCATCAAAAGAAGATATAGAATTTTTAGCAGTAGATACAAAAACTAATACTGAATTTATAGAGAAGGTATTAGGAGAAATATAAAAGGAGGATTAAATTGAAAAGACAAGATGATTTCAATGAAAGAAGAAAGCACTTAGCAAATTTAAGTGAAAAAGAGCTTGAAGCTAAGTTCTGGGAATTAGCCGAAAAAGTAGTTGATCCCTTAGTAGATTTATCGGAAAAAAACACATCTCCATCTATAGAAAGATCTGTACTTATGAGAATGGGATTTTCAAGTATAGAATCAACAGCTATAGTTGAAGGAGTACAGGATAGAGGTTTAATTAGTAAAGGGGCTGGACATGTAGTATATAAGGCAGCAAAATTAAACAACCTGGATATTAGAAAAGCTGGAGAGAGGTTAATTGACGGAGAATTATGGGAAACTGTAGTCGAAGCTTTTCAAGGAGGTGCTAAATAGTGAAACTTAAACCAAATGAAAAACTAAAAGTAGAAAATATACTTAAAGATATAGATAAATATGTACCTAAAAGGAGAGGATGGCACTGGAGAGAAGGAGTAGGAGAATCAAGAGAAACTGGAAAATTTGAATATAAAGATTCTTCAGAAAATTTAAAGAACAGCGTACCACTTCCATCAGCTCATTATTTTAACGATATTGATCCACAACCTAAAAATGTGATTACAACAGAAATTGCATCAGGAAGATTTGAAGATGATATCAGAAGGATGAGGATGGCAGCTTGGCATGGAGCAGATCATTTGATGGTTATTAGAACTGCTGGTCAGAGTCATTTTGACGGTCTTATTGAAGGTACACCTCAAGGAATTGGTGGAATACCTATTACAAGAAAACAAGTTAGAGCACAGAGAAGAGCTTTAGATATAATAGAAGAAGAAGTAGGTAGACCAATAAACTACCACTCATATGTAAGTGGTGTTGCAGGTCCTGAAATTGCTGTAATGTTTGCTGAAGAAGGAGTAAACGGAGCTCATCAGGATCCTCAGTACAATGTATTATATAGAAACATAAACATGGTAAGATCCTTTGTTGATGCTGCAAATGCTAAAAAGATTTTAGGTTGGGCAGGAATAGCTCAAATAGATGGAGCTCATAATGCAAATGCAACAGCAAGAGAAGCATGGAAAGTTATGCCGGAATTAATGGTTCAGCATGCTATTAACTCAATGTTTTCTGTAAAAGCGGGAATAAAAAAAGAAAACATATGTCTATCAACAGTTCCGCCAACAGCTCCTCCAGCACCATCAATGGCATTAGACTTACCTTATGCTATAGCTTTAAGAGAAATATTTAAAGATTACAAAATGAGAGCACAGCAAAACACAAAGTATATGAGTTCATCAACTAGAGAAGCTACAGTTACTCATACATTAAATATACTTATATCACAACTTACAAGAGCAGAAATACAATCTACAATTACTCCTGATGAAGGAAGAAATGTGCCTTGGCATATATATAATATAGAAGGCACAGATACAGCTAAACAGGCATTAGTAGGCATGGATGCACTCATGGATATGTTGGAAATTAAAAGAGACAAAGATCCTCTAAAATCAAAAATCAGAGAATTAAAAGAAAGAGCTGTACTGTTTATGGAAGAAATCCTTGAAACAGGTGGATACTTTAAAGCGGTAGAAGAAGGATTCTTTGTTGATTCTGGTCAATACCCTGAAAGAAACGGTGATGGAATTCCTAGAAAAATTGAAGGTGGGGTAGGTGCTGGAACAGTTTTTGAAAGGGACGAAGATTATATGGCTCCAGTAACAGCATTCTTTGGATACAACAACATAGCACAGTATGACAAAGGTGCAGTTGAAAATCCATCAAAACTAATTGATGGTTCTACATTAGAAAAGCCTGAAAAAGTTGTGTTTATAGATGAACTAGATCCAGAAGACAATGTCAATAAAAGACTTGAAGAAAGCAAGAAATATAGAGGTGATTCAAAATTCATCAAACCTGAAATGGAATGGGCTGGTGATGGAATAGTTCAAACAACAATGTTCCTACCTGTTGACGAAAGAACCGCAGAATTTGCAGCAATAGAAGTAGGAAAGAAGATGGGTCTAAAGGATGTAGAAGTTATTCATAAAGAAGTAATGCATCCTTCTGAAGGTACAAGAGTAGAAATTAAAGGGAAGGTAGCATTCGATATAGATAAAGAAAATTTGGTAATACCACCTAAACCTGAAGTAATGAGTGATGATCAAATAAGAGAAGAAATCGAAAAAAATCCTATGAAACTAGTAGCTGGAACAGTAGGTGAAGATGAGCATTCAGTTGGATTAAGAGAAATTATCGATATAAAACACGGAGGTATTGAAAAATACGGTATAGATTGTGAATATTTAGGAACAAGTGTCCCGGTTGAAAAACTAGTAGATGCTGCAATCGAATTAAATGCAGATGCTATTTTAGCTTCAACTATTATTAGTCACGACGACATTCACTATAAAAACATGAAAAAAATTCATGAGCTTTGTATAGAAAAAGGAATTAGAGACAAGGTGATGATTCTAACTGGAGGAACCCAAGTTTCTAATGAATTATCAGAAAAAATGGGTGTAGATGCCGGCTTTGGAAGAGGAACGAAAGGAGTTCATGTAGCAACATTTCTTGTTAAAAGAAGGAAGGAAATGAGAGATGAAAGTTGATATCCTTGTAGCAGAAATTGGTAGCACAACAACTGTTATTAATGGATTTGTAGGCATTGGAAGCTCTTGTCCTAAATTTATAGGACAGGGGCAATCCCCTACTACAGTTCAAGAAGGAGACGTTAATATAGGGTTAAAAAATGCTATCAAAGACATGAGTAAAAATCTAAACGTAGATGACATAACCTATGACAAGCTATTTGCAACAAGTTCAGCAGCAGGAGGCTTGAAAATGACAGTACACGGACTGGTTTATGATATGACAGCACGAGCTGCTAAGGAAGCTGCCTTAGGTGCTGGAGCAAACATACATATGGTTACTGCTGGCAAACTTAGAAGAACTGATTTAAAGAGAATTAAAAATATAAACCCAAATATTATACTAATAGCCGGTGGTGTGGATTATGGAGAGAGAGACACTGCTATTTATAATGCAGAATTAATAGCTGATTTAGGAATAGATGCACCAATTGTATATGCAGGAAACGTAGAAAATCAGGAAGAAATAAAGCTGATTTTGGAAGAAACTAAAAATAAATTGTATATAGTAGAAAATGTATATCCAAAGATAGACCAACTAAATATAGAACCAACAAGAAAAGTAATTCAGAATGTATTTGAAGAACATATAACTCATGCCCCTGGGATGAAAAAGGTGCATGAAATGGTTAATGGTTCAATAGTACCTACACCTGGAGCAGTTATGTTATCTTCAAAACTTTTATATGATAATATTGGTGACTTAGTAACTTTCGATGTAGGAGGGGCTACTACAGATGTACATTCGGTAACTGAAGGTTCGGAAGAAGTAAATCGTATACTAATAAGTCCGGAACCAAAAGCTAAACGTACTGTAGAAGGAGACTTGGGAGTATATGTAAACATGAGAAATATTGTAGAATTAATAGGAAAAGAATCCTTGATGAAATCTTTAAAAATGGATGAAGAGGACATTAATAACTTTTTAGATAACCATAAGCCTATACCAGAAACAGAAAAGGAAAGAGAATTTGTAGAAATATTAGCAGAAGAAGCAGCAAGAATTTCTTTAAAAAGACATTCAGGAGCATTTAGAGATTTATATTCAAGTTCAGGTAAAAAAAAGGTAGCAGAAGGAAAAGATCTGACGAATATTAAATATATAATTGGTACAGGAGGAGCACTTACAAGACTTCCAAACAGACTAGATATAATAAAAAATATTTTAATAAGTGGGAAAGGAAATGAAATGTTTCCTAATAAAGATGCAAAAATACTAATAGATAACGATTATATAATGGCATCTCTTGGTGTTTTATCAAAAGAGTATCCTGAAGATGCAATGAAACTATTGGCAAAATCCTTGAAACTACAAGAGAATAATATAAAAATTGAAAAGGAGGTATGCTGATATGTACCCAAGAGTAAATATAGATCTAAATAAATTAAAGAAAAATGTAAATACAATAAAAAAATTATGTAATGAAAATGATTTAAGAATGGGAGTTGTAACAAAAGTATTTTGTGCGGATAAAACTATAACAGATGCTATACTGGAAGAAGATGTTGACTTTTTAGCTGACTCAAGAATTGACAATTTAAAGACTTTAAAGGATGTAGGCATGGAGAAATGGTTGTTAAGAATACCTATGAAAAGTGAAATTAAAGACTTAGTCAAGTATAGTAACCTTTCTCTTAATTCTGAATTAGAGATCATAAGACTCATACAAAAAGAGAGTAAAAAGCAAAACAGAATACATAAAATTATTTTGATGACTGATTTAGGAGATTTAAGAGAAGGTATATATGAAGAAAATGAACTTCTTAATACAGCTGAGGAAGTTGTTAATTCAAGCAACTTAAAACTTGAAGGAATAGGCGTTAATTTAACCTGCTATGGTGGAGTTATTCCTAATGAAGATACACTAACTAAACTTTTACAATATAAGGATAAAATTGAAGAGCATTTGGATATTAAGCTAAAAATTATCTCTGGAGGAAATTCAAGTTCTTTGCATCTTTTATTCAAGGATAAAATGCCTGAAGGAATAAATAATCTAAGAATAGGTGAAGCTGTAGTTCTTGGTAGAGAGACCGCTTACGGAGAAAAAATAGACGAAACATTTGATGATGTATTTTTACTGGAAGCAGAAATTGTAGAAAAAAAATTAAAACCTTCAATACCTACTGGTAAAATAGGAATGGATGCCTTCGGTAATAAACCGACCTTTGAGGATAAAGGAGAAATGGTAAGAGGAATATGTGCAGTTGGAAGACAAGATGTTGAAGTAGATGGATTAATACCATTAGATTCAAATATAGAAATTATTGGTGCTAGCTCGGATCATCTTTTATTAGATCTTACTCAAGCAAAAGATAGATATAAATTAGGAGATACCGTCAAATTTAAACTCAAATATTCATCACTACTTAAAATATTTACATCAAAATATGTTGATAAAAATTATATAAAATAATAATTCAAGACTGAGGTCTTGAATTATTTGTTATAAAATAGGATATTTTGGGTAAGTGTAAATTAAGAGCAAATTTAAGAGAAGGAGTAGTGATAAGATGAAAGTAATTGTAATTGGAGGAGTTGCAGCAGGAATGTCAGCAGCTTCAAAATTAAAAAGAGAAGATAATAATACAGAGATCGTAGTATACGAAAAAGGAATACATTTATCTTACGGAGCATGTGGATTACCATATTACGTAGGAGACTTAAACGACGATTATAAGAAGCTAATACTTAGAACCAAAGAAGATTTTGAAAAAAAGGGTATTAAAGTAAATTTAAAACATGAAGTATTAGGGGTTGAACCTGAAAAGAATTTAATAAAAGTTAAGAACTTAGAAAATGGAGAAGAATTTGAAGATAACTTTGATAAACTTATGATTGCAACTGGAGCGAGTCCTATAATACCACCATTTCCAGGTAGAGAACTTGATAATATATTTACCCTAAACACTATTGAAGACGGTATAAGTCTAAAAGAAGAGGCTATGAAAGATACTACAAAAGACATAGTAGTTGTAGGAGGAGGATATATAGGAATAGAATTAGCTGAGGTACTTGCTAATTTGGGGAAAAATATTACGGTAGTAGAAATGGCACCTAAAATATTGATGCCTTTTGATAAAGAAATTTCGGATTTTGCCCATAAAGAGTTGGAAAAAAATGGTGTTAAAGTGAAAATAAATGAAAAAGTTGAAGGCTTTGAAGGGAATAATAAGGTAGAGAAGGTAAAAACAGACAAAGGAGAATACAGTGCAGATCTAGTAATTATGTCTGTAGGGATTAGACCGAATACAAAGTTTTTAGAAAATTCCGGTATAAAATTGGCGAAAAACGGAGCTGTAGAAATAGATAGAGAAATGAAAACCAGTGTAGATAATATTTATGCAGCTGGAGATTGCGCTTTGGTTTACAATATGGTCAAAAAAGAGAATTCATACATTGCCTTAGGTACAAATGCTAATAAATGCGGTAAAATAGCTGGTGAAAATTTAGCTGGTAAAAATATAGAATATAAGGGAACCTTAGGTTCATCAGCTATAAAAGTTCATTCAATTGAACTTGGAAGAACTGGATTATCTGAAAAAGAGGCAGAAGACTTAGGTTACGATTACAAAACTAAAATGGTAAAAGCCAATACTAAACCACATTATTATCCTGGTGGAAAGGAAATCAACTTCAAATTAATTTATGAAAAAGATACAAATAGGATATTAGGAGTTCAAGGAGCAGGAGAAGAAGGAGTAGTTCTAAGAATCGATGTATTTGCTTTAGCTATAGAAAATAGAATGGCTACAGATGATATAGGAATGACTGATTTTTGCTATGCACCACCATTTTCTCCGGTATGGGATCCTGTTAACGTTGCTGGAAACGCTGCAAAATAAATAAAATTAAGGAAGAGATTAGCTCTTCCTTATATAATTTTTGGTAAAAATATAACTAATCCAATAATTACTGCAAAGAAAGATGCTGTAAGTACTGCCCCAGCAGCAGTATCCTTAGCATGCTTTGCAGTTTTTCTATATTCATCAGTAACTAAATTTACCACTTCTTCTAAAGCAGTATTTATTATTTCTAAAGTTAAAATTATTGTAGAAATAAGTATTAATATCAGCCACTCAGTAGATGAAATATTTAAAACATAACCTGTTATATAAGTAACTATCATTATAATAAGTTGAATTCTTATATTTCTTTGACTTTCAAAAACATACTTAATGCCGCAAAGTGCATATTTTATTGAATCTCTAGTCTTTTTCATATTAATAACTCCATTTTGATATTATATATAAATAATACAAATAAATAAAAAAAGTGTCAAATAAAAAAACTGCAACTTAAACAGCTGCAGTTTTGTATTTATTTATACTATTAGATTTAAATCTTCATCCATCCATCTTGCTTCTTTGTTTACATCTCTTAAGAATACCTTTCCGGCATCTTCTTCATATTTGTTCTGATGGAACTTAAATATCATTTTGTCATCGTGAACACCAAATATTTCAATTTTTCCTCTTGGGTGAGACATAGCATATCTAAATCCTTTACCTAAACCATTCATTTTTTTCTTAGCTTCCTCAACAATTTTAACACCTTCATAAAGAGAAAGTTGGAAATGATTCTTAACAAACTTAACAGGTCTACATTGGAAGACATAGTATGGATGAACACCAACTGAGGTTAGTTTATTTAATAATTCAGCTAAATCATCAGGATTATCATTAATACCTTTAAGTAAAACTGTTTGATTTCTTACTGTTAATCCAGCTTTCTTAAGGGCTTCGATACTCTTTTTAGCTTCTTCTGTAATTTCTTTCACATGATTAAATTGAGTTACAATTATAATTTCTTTTTTCTTATTATATTTCTCCAATATTTCTAGTAACTCATCATCCATGAATATTCTATGGGGAAATACTACTGGTACTCTAGTTCCAAATCTAATAAAATCTAAATGATCAATATCAGAGAAGTTTTTTAGATATTCTTCTATAACTTTGTTTGAAAGAGTAAAAGAATCTCCACCTGTAATAAGAACATTATTTACTTCCTCATGATCCTTTACATATTTAGCCGATTCTCCCATTCTGCTCATTATTTCTTCTGTAGAATATCCTACCATTCTCTTCCTGAAGCAGTGTCTACAGTACATATAACAAACATTTGTAGATAAAACTAATGCTGTAGTGTTGTACTTATGCTGAAAACCTGGCATTTTTGTATTTGATGCTTCTCCGCTTGTGTCGTAATCTCCTGATTTGTCAAGTTCTCCCATTGCCGGCACTGATAATTTTCTAATAGGGTCATCTTTATCTTTCCAATCGATTAAGTCGTAGTAATACCTTGTAATTCTCATAGGGTGTCTATCAGCTATGCTCTTTAAAGCCTCTTTTTCTTCTTCTGTCATATCCATGTTGCTTTCTAATTCTTCGATACTTACTATGTTGTCTTTTAAATAATCTTTCCAAGACATTAATAAATCACTCCTTTTTTGCAATATTAAATTAAACGGGTAATGCCCGTGTTTTTACTATATAATGAACTTAACTAAATAAATTAGAAATTTCGATAAGTATTACTGAATAGCCTGTATATTATAACATATAGAAATAAA
>JAABRS010000037.1 GCA_011390775.1 Clostridia bacterium
GAAAGAAAAAGATTTATGATGGGTAGTGTTACTAATAAAGTGGTGCATCATATTAATGTACCTATAATGATAATAAGATAGTTACAAATAAAGGTAATAAATCAAGTTAAAAATGCATCGAAAGGTGCATTTTTATTGCTTAAATAAATATCTTAATATAGTTTTAAGTTTTTTTATTTAGATTTTATTTAATAAAACTATTTATAAATAGAAATTTTATCATTGACATAAAAAGTATAATGTTATATGTTATACATAGAACATATAACATTATACGAATTAGGAAAACGTTATATATAAGCTTGCTAATTAAAAATTTGAATCTAACACTAAAGCAAGAACAAAATAAACTGCAGGGATTATGCAGTAAGGTTTTCTAAAAGAAAAAAATTAGGAGGGGAAAATATGCATAAGGTAAAAATTCAAAATATCACAGCAGGTGGACTTAATTTTAAAAGTCGAACATGCGGTCTTGAAAACAAAGGTGATATGGTAATATTTCTTCATGGCTTTCCAGAAAGTTCTATAATTTGGGAAAAAGCTATGGAAGCATTAGCGAATAAAGGATTTCGTTGTATTGCCTATGACCAAAGGGGATACAGTCTTAATTCAATACCTGAAGGAGTTGAAAACTATACAGCTTATAATCTTTCTACTGATGTTGTAGCTATAGCTGATGCCTTTGGAAACAAAGGAAAATTTCATCTTGTTGGTCACGACTGGGGAGCATCCATAGGTTGGTCAACCATTGGTTTCTATCCTGATCGTATTCAAAGCTGGACAGCTATGGCAACACCTCATCCTAAGGCATTTAATTATGCACTAGAGAATGATCCTGTACAAAAAGAAAAGAGTAAATATATTATGGAATTTACAAAACCAGATTTGCCTGAAGCGTCTCTAGCTGCAGATGATTATTCTAGATTGAGAAAGCTTTGGAAAGGATTTCCTCAGAAATTCATAGATGACTTTCTAACAATATTTAGTGTACCAGAAGCAAGAACAGGGGCAATCAACTATTATCGTGTACTGTTTATGACTCCAAGTGAAAAAAACCCTGCAAGTCCAATTGATAAAGTAACAATACCAACATTATATCTTTGGGGCTTACATGATTTAGCACTTGGTAAAACTGGTGCTAATGAAACTGCTAAATACATGATGGGCGAATATAAATTTGTTCAAATGGATGCGACACACTGGATGATGGAGTTTAATTCTAAAGAATGTATAAAAGAAATTAGAGATCATATTGAGAAATTTGCCATAAAAAAATAATTTTCTTAATCATAAAAATTTTAAAAGAGGGAATAAAATTTTTAAATTTTAAATTAAGTCATCAAAACAACATATAGGAGGTGAAGTTACACAATAATTTTTCGTTATTTAAATCAAATATAAAAATATAGGAGGAATTTATAATGGTTACAAATTCAATTGAAAAAAGAGATCCTTTTAGATGGGTAATGTTATTTTTTGTATGTATGTTTTTTTATATTATTTTGGGTTTTACAAATCAATCATTTAATATATTATTAGCTACAATAACTGAAGATATGGGTTGGACTGCAACTCAAAGAACAGCTATAGCATCAGCGATGTCATCAGGAATGATATGGTTTGTTTTTGTTGCTGGAATTCTTATGGATAAGTTTAGTATTAAAAAAGTATATGGGTCTGCTATTTTAATAAGTGGTGCACTTGTATTATTGAGAGGTCAAGCACAGGGATTTATATTTTTCTTTATACTAATGTTTGCATTTGGTGCAGCCAGTGCTTTTTGGATGCCGGCATCAGTTAAGATTATAAGTTTATGGTTTGGAAGAGATGAACTAGCTATAGCTAATGGATTTTTAACTGCAGCTAGTCCTATGGGGCAATTTACAGCTAACGTTGTGGCTGTAAAGATCATGTATGCTATTGGTGGATGGCAAACTATGTATCTAGTAATTGGAATAGCAGTTGTAGTATTAGTTGTTGCTTTCTTTGTATTTAGCAAAGATAGAGGCAGTATGGATGCAGCATTAACGTCAAGTTTGATAGATAAAGATGATGTTGGTCTTTTGAAAAATGTTAAAGGAATTTTGAAAGTTCCAGAAGTATGGTTATATATTGTAGCAAATACATTTTTCTTAGGTACAATATATGCAGGAGGAGCTTATGGTCAATTCATATTACAGACAGCTCCAAACTGGCAGTTGGATAAAGCAATTTCAGGAAGAATACCAGCAGCAAATAATTTATTCTCAATGTTTGCATATATATTAGTTCCAATTTTCATAGCAAAAGTTCTAGGAAAGCAGCATTATAGAAAGGTAGCAGTAATTTCAGGTATAGCAGCACCTTTGGCTTTCTACTGGGGATATTCAAGCTTTGACTTTACTACAGTAATGGTAGCTAGTGCAATAGCAGGAATATTTTTCGGTGGTAGTGTACCAGCTAACAAAGTACTTTTACTAAGCTTGCCAGAAGTTTCAGGCATAAGAGCAGGAACAGCATTAGGAGTATACACTACAGTTGAAAGAATTGGTATTACTGTTATGATAACAACAATTGGTGGTCTAGTAACTGCAAATCCAGCAGCTATGGGAACTGTTTTTGCAAGATTCTGGTTGATGATGTTAGTTGGACCAGTATTGATTGTTATAGCAGGAATAATTACTAATAAAAAGAAGAAAGCTAGAGAATATGATAAATTAAAAGAAAATGCTTAATAGACTTTATATAGATACAATAGGTACATAAACATTTCAAGGCTGAATTATTGATGATATAATAAGGAGGAAATGAATGGAAATTGATTTGAATGGAAAAGTTGCTGTAGTAACTGGTGCAGGAGGAGGAATAGGTGAAGGTATAGTAAAATCCCTTGCTAAGTGTGGAGCTAATATTGCTGTAACAGATTTAAATATAGAAGGAGCTAAGATAGTTGCAGATAGAATAAAGGAAAACTACAACATTAAATGTCTATCTTACAAACTAGATATATCAGATGAAGAAGAGGTTAAAAATGTTTTTAAAAAAATCAATTCAGAATTTTCAAGAATAGATATATTAGTAACTGCTGCTGGAATAGCTGGAGAAGGACCAAGTTATTATCAAACTTCTATGGAAACTGCAAAGAAAATTACAGATGTAAATTTACACGGTACAGGTATTTGTATAAAAGCAGCTCTTGAATATATGATCCCGCAAAAATTTGGAAAAATTGTTACTATTTCTTCTATAGCTGGTAGAACAGGAACTGTGAGTACAGCTAATTATTCAATTACTAAAGCAGCCATTATAGCCTTGACACAATCTGTGGCAAAGGCACATGCAAAACAAGGAATTAATGTTAATAGTATATGTCCTGGATATCTTTACACAAAGATGTGGGAACAAGGTGTTCAGAAATATTCGAAAATTTTAAACTTAACTCCAGAAGAAACTTGGAAAAAATTAGCTTTAGACAATATGGCAACAGGAAGAGCTCAAGAACCAGAAGATATAGGAAATGCCGCTGCATTTTTAGTTTCAGATCTAGCTAAAAATATTACAGGTCAAGCGCTGAATGTATGTGGTGGAGCAAAATTTAATTAATAACATGAGGAGGCAAAAATGAATAAAATAGACGGTGGAAGATTATTTGCAAAAGCATTAAAAAAAGAAGGTGTAGAGTGTGTGTTTACACTTTCTGGAGGGCATATAATGCCTATACTATATGGATGTAGAGAAGAAGGTATAAAGGTTATTGATGTACGTCATGAATGTTCGGGAGGATACGCAGCAGAAGCATATGCAAAAGTAAAAGGTAAACCTGGAGTTTTAATAACTACTGCAGGTCCTGGGATAACTAATGCTACTACTGCAATGGCTGAAGCTTCAGAAACTGGAATGCCGGTAATTCATATAGGTGGTGGTTCTCCTTTAAGTCAAAATGACATGGGATCGCTGCAAGATATCAATAGCTTTGGTGCTATGAATGTATTTTGCAAATGGGCTAGGAAAATATACAGTGCTAAGAGGATACCGGAATATGTAGCTATGGCATTTAGAAATGCACTAGATGATACACCAGGTCCAGTATATTTAGAAATAGATGTAGACATACTCATACAAAAATCTGAAGAAGATACTATATACTGGCCGGAAAAATATAGAGCTAAAACATCACCATTTGGTGATCCAGATTTAATTGAAGAAGCAGCAGAAGCATTAATAAAAGCTAAAAAACCTGCAATGATTCTAGGTGATCAAGCAAGATTTTCAAATAAACATAATGAAGCAGTAGAAGAACTGGCAAACTATTTGAAAATACCAGTTTATGCAATGACATCTGCTAGGGGAGTATTTGGAGATGAAAGCAAAAACGAACTTTTTAAAATAGGAGATGGAGCCATAAGAGAAGCGGATGTAATCTTAGAATTATCTGTAGATCATACATATAAAATAGGTATGGGAAGAGCCCCAAGATTAAAAGGTGATGCATTAAAAATAATGATTAATCCTGACACTACAAAAATTGGATATAATGCACCAGCGGATATAGGTATAATAGCAGGAGCTGGAGCAGCAGCTAAGCAATTATTAGATATAATTAAAGATAAAACTGATCCTGTAGAAAATGATAGTTGGGTTAATGAAGCAAAAGATTTAACTAACAAAGTCAGAGCTGATTATATTGAAGCAGCCCAGTCAACCCTTTTACCTATACATCCTGGAAGGGTATCAGCAGAAGTCGCTAAATTCGTCGAAACAGAAGGTAAAGACTGGCACGTTATATGTGATGGTGGAGATGCTTCTTGTTGGATGGATGCACATGCTACGGCTACTTATCCTGGTCAAGTGGTAAGATACGGACCTTTAGGAACAATAGGAACAGGTCAAGGATATAGTTTAGGTGCTTGGGCAGCAGATGGTAAGCCGGTACTTTACTATACAGGTGATGGAAGCTTTGGATTTTATGCTATGGAGTGGGATACATACGTAAGACAAAATATACCTTTAGTATGTGTTATCTCTAATGATTCTTCCTGGGGAATGATAAAACTATCAGAAGAAATGAAAAAACCAGATTACATTAAAGAAAACGGCCACTTAGCTACTACTTTGGAACATATGAGAGCTTATGAAAAAATGCCGGAAATGTGGGGTGGTTTGGGAATCAGAGTTGAACATTATGATGAAATAATCCCTGCTATTAGAAAAATTAGAGAATCAGGAAAACCAGGTATCGTAAATGTAGAGGTTAATCAAGGAGTAATGTCTCCTCCTACAGCTGCTTTTAGTGGTGTAAAAAAGAAAAAATAAATCAGCTGGTAAATGGTGAAAATTTATTAAAAATATGAGAGGAGACAATATGAAAGCTTGTGTAAAAACCGATAAATCACAATTAGAAGTGTTAGACTTTGAAATGCCAAAAAAATATGATGAAGATGATGTTTTAATCAAGGTTTCCAAAGTAGGAATTTGTGGCTCAGACATACATCTGTGGAAATTAGATGATAGAATTGGTCTCATAATGGGTCATGAATTTTGCGGAACTGTAGAAGACCCTGGAACCAGTAAATTTCTAAAAGGTGAACGGGTAGTTGTAATACCGAAAGGTCCAAGAGGTTATGAATCAACACCTGGAGTTAAAGCTCCCGGTGCATATGCAGAATATTTTAATGCAGCTGAAAAATTTGTAAGGAAGTTACCAGAAGCGATAGATGACAACACAGCTACATTAATAGAACCTTGCGGTATAGCGTATAAAGCTTTGCGTAAAGCAGATATAGATTTAGGTGATAAAGTTCTGGTTACTGGAACAGGGATAATTGGATTGTTGTCAGCTGCTTGGGCTAAAGCTATGGGAGCTACATATATTGCTATGACAGAAGTTAATAATAAGAGATTGAATGTAGCTAGAAAAATTAGTGAAGCTGATGAGGTGTTTGACGCAAAGGATCCTAATATAAATAATATACTGAAGGAAGCAACAACTGGCGGATTTGATAAAGTAATAGAATGTACAGCTGCTGAATCAGCGGTAAATTTAGGATTAGATTTGCTAAAGTATGGAGGAAAACTTATCCTCGTTGGTGTTAGCTATAAAAAAATACCAATGGATACTCTGAAAGTATTGATGAAAGAAATAAAAATTGAAGGTACATTTGGATCTTCCGTTGTATTTGATAAAGTTATTGAGTTGTTGTCCGTGAATCTATTCGACACACAAAAATACATAACTAAAGAGATTGGATTAGATGAAATTCAAGAATCTTTTGAGGAACTGGATAGCGGAAATAGTGAACAAATAAAGATAATTATTACACCTTAAGATTTGCATAAATAAATTAAAATAATAGAGCTCTCTCAAAAATAAGAGAGCTCTATTAATAGAAAACCGACTTTTAAAATTAAATAAAATATGTTAGGATAATCTAAAAAGCAGATTATTTTTTAAAAATATATGTATTACATAGAACAATGATTTCAAAGGAGACTAAAATGGATAATTACGGAAAGATGTTTGAAGAGTTACCTAAAGGTTCGATTTCAGAACAAATTATTGAAAGAATAACGGATGCTATAATCAGGGGAGAGTTAAAGCCGGGAGATAAAATACCAACAGAGGTTGAGTTTAGTGAAAACTTAGGTGTAGGAAGAAATACAGTAAGAGAAGCTACTAAAATACTTGTTGCTTTTGGTGTCTTGGAAATAAGAAGGTCTGAAGGAACCTTTGTAGTGAAGAATTTTAATAATAAAATGCTTGATTCTATGGTTTATGGTGTTTTGTTAGCTGGGAAAGGAATGGAAGAACTTTTAGAACTTAAAATCTCAATTCTAAGGTCAATTCTTTACTTAGCAATAAAAAAAGCAGATGAAAATGACATAAAAATCTTAAGTGAAAAGCAGAAAAACATGGAAGAAGCAGTAGAAAAATATAGTGATGATATAGAAAAACTATATACTGCTAATCAAGACTTTCATAGATGCTTAGCGGAGATATGTCATAATCCAATAGTAAATGAACTAAATAATATAATATTAAAGATGTCAAAATATTCAAGGTTAAAGGGATTGGAAACATCCATTAAAAATAATAGTTTGAATAAGGTTTCAGAAACAACTAATAATTTACTAAACGTTGTAAAGAGTCGTGATATTAACAAAATTGATGATGTAGTTAATAATGTTTATAAATTATGGAACGAAATTGTTCTTTAATTTTTACAGTCTAGTTCTTCATTTTTATTTAAAGAGAATAAATATTGATTAATAGTAAAAGAGTGAATTAAAGAATATAGAATATTGTTATTGTCTAAATCTAAACCAGTGATTTCTTCAATTCGACTAATTCTATAGGATAAAGAATTTTTATGTATATAAAGTGATTCAGCTGCTGATGTTTGTTTTTTGCTGTGTTCAAGATAAACTTTTAAAGTTTGATACAAAGCTGAATTATTCTCACAATCATAATCATGAAGAGTTTTCAAGGCCGGATGAACAAAATATTTCAAAGGAATGTTTCCTTTATAATTTTTTAGTAAATCAAAATATGAATAATCATCATAGAACAATACTTTCTGATTATCACTAAAAATTTCAGATAGCTTTATAGTCATCACACTCTGATTAAAATATTTTTTAAATTCCATAATATTAGTAAATGGCCAACTTATACCAATTGTTATATTCTCATTTCTTGCAAGTTGCTCTAATTTTTTTTGTTGATTTTCTGATAGCTTAGAAACTAAAATGCCGATATATCCTTTATATTGAACTGAATGACCTTTGGTAAATATTTCTTCAAGTTCTATTTGGAGGGTTTTTTTAAGATATCTGTTTTCTAAATTCTTCGCAAATCTAGCTACAACTACAAACATTTCATCTGGGAATGCAGGCTTTGATATTCCAGCTATTTCGAGAGTTTCAGTATCATTTATTTCATCCAATAGGTTATACAAAACATGACTGTATATGGAGTTTTCTGATATCATTGATGTGTCAATATTAATACTGTCAAAAAGTATTTTTCCTATTAATGGTAACTGTAGCATATGTTTTGTAGAAATTTCATTATGGTGTGCTATCATTATTATTCCACCCAGCAAGTGATTGTTTTTAGTAATTTTTGAAACTAGCTTTGGCTGGCTATCTCCTTTCAAACTAATTATTTTAGAAGATCCATTTCTTTTATTCCATTCCCTCATTTGGCTGTTACTTCTTAATTTTTCGTTAAAATCTGAAGTGTATCTACCATTTTTAATATTTTCAAGCCATAAAGGGTCCATAATATCATAGTTTGTTGAATAAGCTAATACTTTATTATTGGAACTACCAAGTATTAATGCATTTCCAACTAAATCAGAAGCATAGTTAATCAAAGATATTATACTATCTCCTTCTAGTGCTTTATCTATTAAATTATATAAAGAAGCCTTGATTTTATCTTCTTCTTTAAATAGTGATAAAGTTTTTTCCAATACTCTATCGTAATCATTTTCATCTATTAAATTTTGCACGCTTTCTTTTGGTAAAGAAGTTAAAAAGGTAGTGGTTAATAAAACTATAGGAATTTTAGGTATATTCAACAATGCTTCAAGATTGCATAAGTAAAGGGTATCCTTTGAAAAAACTTTGGTATCATTTTTTAAAACTTCAACTTTATTTAATACTATATTGTTCATTGTACTGCTCTTAATATTAAAATCTTGGCTTAAAATATTAATCAAATCTAGATATCTCATAAAGCCTCCTATAAATATTCTATTTATAATAATACCATATCGTAATAATAAAATAAAGATATCATCATAGGATGAGATATACTGGAGAATATCTACAAATTGCTATATGTTAACATTTTAACGAAATTAGCGTATGTGATAAAAGCCCAAATTAGTAATGTTTCTTTTGTAATAAAGCCATATATTAATGAAATAATATACATGTTACAATATTAATAATAATAATAAAGGAGTGGTACAATATGATTACAACGTATAAAGTTTTTGTTCCTTCTGTAATAGGAAGTGGTTCATCACTAAGAACTGGTCTAGAACTAAAACAGCTAAATATTAAAAAAGTTTTAGTAGTTTATGATGAAGGAATGAAAAAAGTAGGCATATCTGACAAAATATTAAACAATTTAGAAGCAGCTGGAATAGAATATATTGTCTTTGACAAAGTTATACCGGACCCTCCGGATACTACTGTTGAAGAAGGAGCAAAAATAGCTAGAGAATCTGAAATTGAAGGTATAGTAGCTATTGGTGGAGGAAGCTCTATGGATACTGCAAAGGGTATAAACGTTTTAATAAATAACAAACCACCGATTTCAAAATACTTAGGAGTACAGGAAGGATTAAAGGATGGAGTGCCGATAATAGCAATACCAACTACAAGTGGTACTGGAAGTGAGACTACCAATATGGCGGTAATATCCTTAACTAAATTAAACAAAAAGGACAGTGTAGTAAGTCCAGTGTGCATACCAAAATTGGCGATTCTAGATCCTGAGCTTACACTAGGATTACCACCAAATATGACGGCAGCTACAGGTATTGATGCTTTAGCTCATGCCGTAGAGTCTCTTACAGGTGCACATTCCAATCCATTGTCTGATGCCTTGTCAAGAGAGTCTATTAGACTCATACATAAATGGTTACCAGTAGCGTATGAAGATGGATCTAATTTAGAAGCAAGGGAATTTATGATGTATGCATCTAATTATGCGGGAATGGCTTTTACTAATGCATTAGTTCACGTAGGACATTCAATAGGACATACTCTGGGAGCTAATTTTCATATACCTCATGGAATAGCTTGTGCTTTAGTTTTACCGGAAGTGATGGAATATGCTTCAAAGACAGAATATAAAAAAGTTGCGATGGTATGTGAAGCTTTAGGTCATGAAATTAAGGAAAACGCTACCCCGGAAGAAATAGGTCAAGGAGCAAAGAAGGTCTTAAGAAACTTCATTAAATCCCTTGATATTCCTAACATTAAAGAATTAGATATTAAATTAGAAGATCTTTTAAAGGTAGCACCAGCTGTTACTCAAGACAGCGGTATTGCTTTAGCGCCCTATCGTATTACAACCAAGCAGGTAACAGAAATGCTAAAATCAGCATACAATGCTTAAAAGTAGAGGAGGAGATATAATATGTGGAAAAAATTAACAGTAGATATGAATAATTTATCAGTAAAAAAAGAAGATGTTGAAGAAGAATATAGAGACCTCGGTGGAAGAGGATTAATAGCTCAATATATGATTAATAATGTAGATCCTAAATGTGACCCATTGGGAAAGGAAAATCAACTATTGATATGCAATACAATTTTTGCAGGTACTAACCTAACTACTGCTCATAGAATATCAGTAGGAGGTAAAAGTCCCCTTACAGGTGGAATAAAAGAAAGTAACAGCGGTGGTTATTTAGGTTATCAACTAGCTGGTCATGGAATTAAAATGATAGCAGTGAAAGATATACCTCAAAAAGAAGGCTTGTGGTTATTACATATAGATTCAAAAGGGGAAATTAAATTAAAAGATGCTTCTGATTATAAAGGTCTAAATAATTATGAATTTGTAGAAAAGATATTTGAAAAATATGGACAAGACGCAGCAACTATGTCAATTGGAGTAGGGGGAGAAAGAAACTATAAGAGTGCATCAATTCAATTATCTGAATATAAAGGAGGACATCCTTCCCGTGCTGCAGCAAGAGGAGGATTAGGTTCTTTGATGGGAAGTAAAGGACTAAAAGGAATTATAATTGAAAAGGCTGAAAATAGGTTTAAGCCAGATTATGCAGATGAAGAAAAATTTAAAGAATTATCAATTAAGTTTAATAAAATGGTAGCTAGTGGAGCTAAAAATCATCCTTTCCATAATATAGGAACATTATCTACTATAGAATCAACTGGTGAAAATGGAATTTTACCTGTAGAGAATTTTTCTGGAAAATTATCTAAAGATTATAAAAAAGTTGGCGCAAAACAATTTATGGAAAATTTAGCAAGTCGAGGAGGAAGTAATAAAATCGCCTGTCAGCCGGGATGTGTTGTTCAGTGTTCAAATTGCTATAACGATAAGGATAATAATTACCTGACTTCTGGATTTGAATACGAAACAATTGCATTATTTGGTCCAAACTGTAAAATATATGATCTAGATGTTATAGCTCAAATGGATAGGATATGCGATGATATAGGTGTAGATACTATAGATATAGCTAATGGTATAGCAGTTTCTATGGATGCTGGAAAAATAGAGTGGGGGGATAGTGAGGCTGCACTTGGACTAATGAAAGAAATGAAAGATGGAACTGACTTTGGAAAAATACTAGGAAATGGATGTGAAGCTGTTGGTAAACACCTAGGAGCTAAGAGAATCCCAGTTGTAAAACATCAAGCTCTTGCAGCCTATGATCCTAGAAATACAAAAGGAACTGGAATCACTTATTCAACTAGCCCAATGGGAGCAGATCATACAGCAGGACTTACCATGGGTAGAGCTTTTGATGATAGAGGAAGAGCAGCTCAAGCTTATGTTTCAAATAAACTACAAGTTGCAATTGCCTTTTATGATAGTATGATGTGTTTATTTACTTTCAGTCATGCTGCAAACAACTTACCACTACTAGGAGAACTTTGGGCAGCATTATATGGTGGCAGTAGCGATTTTTCAAGAGTGGCACAATTAGGAGTTAAAACTATTTTAACAGAAAGAGCATTTAATAAAGGAGCTGGTATGACATTAGATGATGATAAATTACCCGAATTTTTCTGCACAGAAAAATCAGCGGCAACAGGCTCTAAATTTGACATAGATGATTATGAATTGGAGGTAATTTTCGACTTTTAATGATAAAAATTAACGAAATTAGTATAAAATTCAAAGAAGGAATGACTATATTAGATGCTATTATTGAAGGAAAAAAATCAATCAATCAAAATACAATAATCATGGTAAATAATTCTATTGTTGAAAAAGATGTATTAGATAAACTGCAGATTGATGATAATAGTGAAATTAAAATATTAAGAATCACAGACGGAGGATAAATTTTGAGAAAGGACTATAATTTAAATGACGGTAATTAAAAAAAGTACATTAATTAGGGCTTTAATAGTATCAATATGGTTGGTTGTAACTCTATTTATATTAGGATTATTTGGGATACATTCCGGTTGGCCTGCATTTTTAGTTATGCTGTTTTTTATTGAAGGTGGAGGAAAACTAGAAAAGTTAAAATCTATATTTGCAGGTGGAGCTATAGGATTAATAACTGCATATCTGTTAACCCGGGGAGTAATAATACTGGGTCCAATTATAGGATCTAATTCATCTCTATTTCTGTTGGTATTTGTAGCAATATTTTTATTAGTAGCTTTGGGAGATATTTCCCATAATCTATTTAACAGCTATACATTTTGTTACTTTACTGTAGCTTTAATAACAAAGCAGCAAAATACTACAACCTGGTTGATTACGATGTTGATAGGTGGAGCCTTTGTTGTAGGAGGAATTCTTGGGTTAACTAAGTTGACAAAAAATCTATCTAAAGATAAATCGGAAAAACAGGTGAAGTTAGGAGCTTAAAAGTAGTTTTATTCAACACAAAAAATACACTCTAGGGTGTATTTTTTGTGTATTATTTTAAGAATATGATATAATGATATAAAGAATTAAATTTTCTTAATAAAGGAGCTAATCAATGGTAATATTAGACAAAATTAAAAAATTTATAAATAATATATGGTTTTATCCTGCTGTTTACGGACTCATATCTTTAGTAGGTGCTATTATTATAATACTAATTGACACAAGATATTTGGCAAGATTTCAAAACATAATACCTGAATTACTCTTAACTACACCTGAATTAGCAAGAAATATACACGGAATTATTGCTAGTGCATTCATTACTATAACAACCTTTACTTTTTCCATTACAATGGTTGTTTTGACCATGTATATGTCCCAACTTTCCCCTAGAGTTGTAGAAAATTTCTTGAAAAACAAAAGTACTATGCAGTCCTTTGGAATATTTGTTGGAGGATTTATTTATTCTATAGTATCATTACTTTTTACTAGAGACACAGCAGAAGGATTACATGTGATTTCTGCCAGTATAGGGGTTGTTTATATAGCGGTAGGCTTGGTGTACTTTATACTTTTCATCAACAGCGTAGCAACCTTTATACAAACATCTAACGTTATAGATAGACTCTATAAAGAATCTATATTGAAGATAGAAAAATATAAAGATACCTTAAAAAATAATTATATAATAGAAGAAATAGATACAAAAAAGTTCGGGCACAATAAGGTTATAAGATCTAATGAAAGCGGATATATTCAAAAGTTGGACTATAACGAAATATCGGAAATAGCAAATAAGAAAAAATTAATAATTCACTTTGAAAAGGTAATAGGACAGTTTATAAATAATGATGAGAAAATATTTACAGTATATGCACAGGAAGATTTAGAAGATAAAGAAGAAGTTCTTAATAAAATTAAAAGATTAATAATTATAGGAAAGAGAAAAACAGAAGAACAGGACTTTAGCTATACTATACAAAAGATTGTAGAAGTTGCTTTGCGAGCTATTTCTCCGGGAATAAACGACCCTAATACCGCTATTCACTGTGTAAAAATCATTGGAGTTTTGTTAGGTATGCTTTCAAATATTAATGATGGATATATTGTAGTTAATAAAGATAAAGAATCAGATGGAATGGTACTTTTAGAAGCCTACAGTTTCAAGATGATTTTATATGATGCTTATACTCAGATAATACACTATGGGCATGGTGATATATTTTTGGTCATTGCAGTTATGAGAGCTTTAAAGCATGTTTCTGTTAATAGTAAAAAGAACAATAAAAAAATGGTAAAAGAGTATATAGAATTTGCATATAGAAAAGCGAAAAGTGGAAATTTAGATCAATTTGAACTTGAAATTTTAGATATGGAAATGGATAGTTATTATAAGTATGGTTAATGGATATAAAGAGATATGCAGAAAAACTTATTAATTATAGATTTTTAACTAAATAAAGACTATCAACGGAAGAGTAGGATTAAGATAATAATAATCCTGCTCTTTCGTTATATTATTAACAATAAATAAATAATTATAAATACATACATATGATTGCAAAGATTTACAGCTTATAATAAAAATGTAAATTTATAATAATATCAAGCAAAACAAAGGATACTAAAGGAAAATAAGTTAATCTTT
>JAABRS010000038.1 GCA_011390775.1 Clostridia bacterium
CATAAAAAAATAATCTAGTGGCAATAGCAAAGGGGTCACACCTGTTCCCATCCCGAACACAGAAGTTAAGCCCTTTAGCGCTGATAATACTTGGAGGGTGACCTCCTGGGAAGGTAGGTCGTCGCTAGATTATTCATTTTACAAAAATTATCGCGGGGTAGAGCAGTTGGTAGCTCGTCGGGCTCATAACCCGGAGGTCGTTGGTTCGAATCCTTCCCCCGCTACCAAAACGATAAAAAGGTATAAGCTATTGAAGGCTTATACCTTTGATTTTTTTTGTAATAATATATTAATTACTATAATAAATAATTTGATACACTTGATATTTCATCATTCTTCATATATACTCTGGGAACTCTTCTTGTAATTCTTGCTACTATTTCATTTTTATTAGTACCAGCTTTTTCAGATAGTTCTTGTATTGACACTGTATTATCTGAACCATCTGACCAAATAATTACTTCTTGTCCAACGTATGGATTTTGAATATTACTCACATCAATTATGCACTGATCCATGCATAAAACGCCTACTATAGGACATCTAATATTGTTTACAGTTACTTCACCTTTTCCAAACATATTTCTAGGATATCCATCACCATAACCAAAAGGTACAGTAGCAATTTTTGTTTCTTTTTTTGATATCCACATATAATCATAACTTACACCCTCGCCCTCTAAAAGAGTTTTGATGCTTGATATTTTTGACTTAAATATTCCGATATTTTTTAAAGAAATATCTTTGCTTTTAAAAGATTTTAAGCCATATATGGCTGCACCAGGTCTAATCATGTCTAATCTAAAGTCAGGATAGTCAATTCCGGAAATACTATCACATATATGATAATATTTCGGATATAAATTATTTTTCTCCAAATAATTTATTAAACATTTGAATCTACTTAATTGTTCGAGATCACTTTCATAGGATTTTAGCGATAAATGGGAAAAAACTCCTTCAATATATAAGTTATTTAATTTAAATATTTTAGAAATTTCTTTCATGGATTTATTACCATACTTAAATCCTAATCTATTAAATCCTGTATCATATTTAATATGTACAGATATAGTTTTGTTAAACTTACCTCCAATTTCAGACAATAGTTTAGCTTGATTATAAGAAAAAATAGTTATCGTTAGATTATACTTAACAGCTATTTCTAAATAATAATCAGGAGTATGACCCATTATAAAAACATTATAGTGAGGATTTGAATTTTTTAGTTCTACTGCTTCTAGAAGATTTGCCACAGCTAGGTATTTAACACCATTATTGTACAAAGTAGGGGCAATATGAGTAGAGCCGTATCCATAACCGTTGGACTTAACTGCAGCTGCTATTTCAACTTCACTACCGATTACTTTTTTTATTTCATTAATATTATGCTCTAAAGCATCTAAATTTACCTCTAAATAAGTATCTCTTAAAAGATCATTTCTATTCATAGTTAATTACCTCAAATGTTTAGGTATTAATTCTCTGGAAATCATATCAGCATAGTTTTGTGGCTTTACTATCAGTTCAGATTTTCCGTTTTTAACTAAAACAACTCCAGGAATAGGAATTTTATTATAATTATTAGCCATAGAATAACCATAAGCTCCTGTTGAAAAAACAGCAAAAATATCTCCCGATTCTGGATTTGGAAGCTTAATGTTTTTTATTAAAATATCTGTTGACTCACAACATTTGCCGCTAATTGAAACAGTTTTATTTGATTTATCAGATGCTTTATTTGCAATTAAACCTGTGTACTCTGCTTGATATAGACCCGGCCGTATATTATCTGTCATTCCACCATCGATTGATGCATAAGTTCTTATCCCAGGAATTTCTTTAATACTTCCGATAGTATAAAGTTGAATTCCAGCTTCACCAACAATAAATCTACCGGGTTCCATAACTACAGAAGGTCTAACTATGCCTAAATTCTGACAAAAGCTATCTAATCTCTTCATTAGTGGATCTACAAAATATGAAATTGGCATTGGATCGTCTTCTTCAGTATATTTTATTCCGAAACCTCCTCCCATATTAAATTCTTTAATATTAAAATCAAAAAGAATTTTAACTTTTTCTATAAGTTTTAAAACAACATCTAAGGCTCCAACATGGGATAGGTTATTATGTAGTTGAGAGCCAACATGAAAATGAAATCCTAGGAAATTAACATATTCCGACTTGATTGCTTTTTTTACTGCAGGGAAAAGTATATCTTCATCTAAGGGAATTCCGAACTTCGAATCCTTTTTCCCGGTAGTTATATAATCATGAGTATCAGACATTACACCTGGAGTTATTCTAAACAATAAATTAGAAGTAGTGTTTTTTTCTCTGCAAAGTTCTATTATCCGCTCAAGTTCATAAACATTATCCACTATAATTCTACCGATATTGTAATCTAGAGCCATTTCTAACTCCTCTATTGACTTGTTGTTTCCGTTAAACTCTATTCTTTCAGCAGGAAAATCAACTTCTATAGCAGTATATAGTTCACCTCCAGATACTACATCTAAAGATAAACCTTCCTTTTCTATAAGTTTGCACATATATTTTGTTAAAAAAGCTTTACCTGCATAGGCAGCTCTAGTATTGTCATATTTATTGAGAAAAGAAGACTTTATTTCATTTAATTTTGATAATATTAAATTCTCTGAATACAAATATAATGGGGTTCCATATTCTTTAGCAAGATCTAGAGTATTACACCCATCAAAATATAAAATATTATTTTTAATTTCTATCATAATTACTCCTCTAATAATATATTTACTTATATTACTTGCGAAAATCATGCCAAATTTTAAATTGATTAATGGAAATATAATGATATAATAACTTTAAGGTTTAAACAACTAGTATTGTAAAAATTAAAAAACAGGAACGAAAATTGCAATATACTATAATAAAAATAAGTTAAATTAGAGGTGAAAAATGAATATAAAAAAAAGAGCAGACGAAATTTATGAAGAAATAGTAAGAATAAGGAGAGATATACACCAGCACCCTGAACTTGGACAGGAAGAATATAGAACAAGTAAGATAATAAAGGAGTATTTAAATAGATATAATATAGAAAATTATAAATGTACAGAGACAGGTGTAGTTGGTATAATTAGAGGGGAAAGTCCCGGTAAGACTATAGGAGTAAGAGCTGACATAGATGCTTTACCCATAGAAGAAGAAACAGAATTGGAGTATAAGTCTATTAATAAAGGGATAATGCATGCCTGCGGGCACGATGCCCACACTGCTATACTTCTAGGTGTAGGTAGAATATTAAAAGAAATGGAAAAAGATTTGAAAGGAAATGTGAAATTGTTTTTCCAACCGGCAGAAGAAACTATAGGAGGAGCACTACCTATGATAAGAGAAGGTTGCATGGAAAATCCTAAAGTTGACTATGTTATAGGACTTCATGTATTTCCCAATATAGAAACAGGATATATTCAGGTGACATATGATAAGATGAATGCTTCTACAGATGATGTTATAATAAATATAAGAGGTAAAGCCGGGCATGGAGCCTATCCTCATGATACTATAGATGCTATAACAATATCTGGACAGGTAATCACTGGCATACAGACATTAGTAAGCAGAAGTATATCTCCTTTAGATTCTGTAGTTTTTTCAATAGGAAGAATTAGCGGTGGTACAGCAAACAATATAATTGCTGATAAGGTGAATATGAGTGGAACATTGAGAACATTAGACGAATCAAATAGAAAATTTGCTAAGACGAAAATAAAAAACATAGTAGAAAATACCTGTATAGCCTTTAACGGTGAAGGCTCAGTCGAATTCATAGAAGGATATAATGCCTTGATAAATGATAAGGATATAATAAAAATTATAGAGAAAAAAGGGAAGGAAATACTTGGAGAAAACAAGGTAATTGTATCAAAACTCCCAAGCATGGGTGCGGAAGATTTCTCTTTTTTCATAGATGAAGCAAAGGGAGCTTTTTTTAATCTAGGGTGCGGGGAAAAAGGAAAAGAAATAATTTATAATGGACATCATCCTAAATTCGAAATAGATGAAGAATGTTTAAAAGTCGGAATGCTCATACAAGTTGAAAACACTTTAGAGCTTTTAAAAACCGAATTATAGAAAGGAATTAATTGTGGAGATTAAATATACTAAAATGCAGGGTTTAGGAAACGACTTTATAATAATTGACAATAGAGAAAAATTATTTTCAGAAAAGCAACTGCCGATAATTTCAAAAAGATTGTGCACAAGAAGATTATCTATAGGCGCTGATGGATTAATGGCTGTAGAAAATTCTGATATAGCTGACTTTAAAATGAGATTTTATAATTCCGACGGAAGTATAGGAGAAATGTGTGGGAATGGTGCCAGGTGTATTGTAAGATATGCTTATAAGAACAACATAGCCCATAAAAAAATGAAAATAGAAACTACTTCAGGAATAGTTGAAGGAGAAGTTGTAAAAGAAAGAAATGTATCCGTTAGACTAAACAGTCCTACATTAATTAATTTAAAGGAAAAATACTCATATCAAGGTAAAGATTATAATATTTCTTATGTAGAATTAGGTAATCCTCCACTTCCTCACTGCATGATAGAGTATTTAAACCTTGAAAAAACTTCAACTGAAGATATTATAGATTTAGGAAAATCTTTAAGACACTGGAAGGAATTTCCTAAAGGAGCAAATGTAAATTTTTTTGAAGTTATAGAAGATGATTATATTATGGTCAAAACTTACGAAAGAGGAGTTGAAAATTTTACTTTAGCATGTGGCACAGGATCAGCTTCAACTGCCCTGGTAGTTCACCTTAAGAGCCTATTAAACATGGATTTAATCCATGTAAAAGTAACAGGGGGAGAATTAGATGTAAAGGTAGTAAAAATTGGTGAGAGCTGGAATTTATACTTAATTGGTGATACAAATATTATATCTGAAGGTGTAGTATTAGATGAAGATTTAAGAATAGGAGATGAATAATATGAAAATTTTTATAAGTGCGGACCTAGAAGGTTGTGCAGGAATAACAACTTGGGATGAAACAGATCCAAAACATAAAGAATATGATAAAGCGGCTTTGGAAATGACAGAAGAAGTATTAGCACTATGTGAAGGTTTAATGGAAGAAGGAGTAGATGAAATAGTAGTAAAGGATGCTCATGATTCAGGAAAAAATATAATCTATAACATGCTACCTTCAGAGGTAAAAATATTTAGAGGTTGGTCAGGAGGACCTTACTCTATGGTTGATGGATTGGATAACAGCTTTGATGGAGCTATATTTTTAGGATATCATTCAGCTGGATCCCAAAGTGGAAATCCACTATCCCATACAATGACGAGAAAAATTAATAAAATTACAATAAATGATATACTGTGTTCTGAATATCTACTCCATACATATGCAGCAGCTAGTTTTGGAGTTCCTGTAATAATGATAACAGGAGATAAAATGATTTGTGAAAATGCTAAAGCTTTTAATTCATGTATTACAACAGCCGAAGTAAAGGAAGGCATGGGAAAAGGCGTACTTAGTTTAAATAGTAAAGATGCACAAAGTCTAATAAAAGGAAAAGTTAAAGAAGCTCTGAGCAAGGTAGATAAATGTAATATTGATATTCCAAATGAGTTTACAATGAGAATAGAATACAAGAATCATGACAATGCATATAAAGCAGCTTTTTATCCAGGTATAAAGAAAATAGATGATTGTACTGTAGAATATAAATCGAGAACTATAAGAGAGATGCTTGTTGCTAGGATGTTTATAGCGTAAAAAAAGAGCCATAATATTTAAAGGTATTATGGCTTAAATTTATATAAGGGGGAATTAATGAACTATTTATTAATTGATTCTAAAAAAACAATTTCTTTTTTGTCTGCATTTAAATAAACTTTAGTTCCCAAGGGTATTGTGAATTGAGGGTAAATATGGCCAGCTCTAAAATTATTAACTATTGGTATATCATATTTTCCTAGTATATCGGAAAAAATTTTATATAAAGAAGAATCTTTTTTGTCATTAGCTCCCTTATCAGCTTTGCAATTTTTCCAAGTTCCTAAAATAATACCTGAACATTCCTTAAACTTATTGTTTAAATCTAAGGAAGTAAGCATTCTGTCTATTATATAATTTAATTCATTAACTTCTTCTATAAATATAATTTTTCCTTTTGTATTTATTTGATACTTAGTTCCTAGACCAACAGTTAAAAGAGATAGATTTCCACCAATGATTTCGCCGGTACATTCTCCACTGGATATTATTTCTAACTCTTCTTTTTCAGGAGGAATGTACCTTCCTAGTGGTTCATTTCTAAATAAGTTGTTTTTAAGAGAGTTCAATGTATAAATATCAGTATTATGATAAGGACTTTCCGAAGAAGGCATCGGACCGTGGAGGGTAGGCATTTCGCAAAGATTATTGAAAGCCAAATGCAAGCCGGTAATATCGCTGTAACCCAAAAAAATTTTTGGGTTATTTTTAATATAATCGTAATCTATCATATTTAGAATTCTAGGAGTTCCATAACCACCTCTAATACAAAAAATTCCTTTAATATCATCATTTTTAAATGCATCATTAACATCTTTCGACCGCTGTCTATCTGGACCAGCAAGATGCCCCTCTCTCATGTAACAGCTTGGATAAAAGATTGGTTCTAAATCTAGACTTCTAACAGCTGTTTCAGTAGTCTTTATATTTTCTTTTTTAATTGCTGAAGCAGGAGCTATAATCGCTACCTTATCTCCACTTTTTAAAGCTTTCGGTTTCATTTCTTTAACCTCCCACTCATAAATACATGCTAAAAACGTGCCAAGTTGTTTTATTGAAAATAAGTTGATAAAATGGTATAAATAGATTAAATATATTTATGTAAGGAGATAGTTATGAATTATAAAGAAAAAGCTTTAAAACTTCATAAAGAAAATATTGTCATTGATGCCCACTTAGATTTAGGAGCTATAATTTTTGAAAGAAAAAGAAAAGGCGAAAAAAAAATTATTGAAAACCATTTTTTAAATAACTTTAAAAAGGCAGGATTCAACTTTATTGTAGGAGCTATATATGTAGATGATGTATATATACCTGAGTTAGCTCTAAGAGTAGCATTAGACCAGATAATAGAACTAATAGAAGAGGTTGAGAATACAGATGAGTTAATGCTTATAACTAAAAAAGAAGATTTGAAAAAATCTTTAGATGAAGAAAAAATAGGTATTCTATTATCTTTGGAAGGGGCAGAACCAATCTTAAAAGATCTAAATCTCCTTACTGTTTTTTATAAATTAGGAGTAAGAGGATTAGGTCTAACTTGGAGTAGAAGAAATTATGCTGCCGATGGAAGTTACTTTGGTAATCCTGAAGAAGGGACAATAGGTGGACTTACACCCTTTGGAATAGAGGTTGTAAAAAAATGTGAAGAGCTGGGAATTTTTTTAGATGTTAGTCATTTAAATGATGCTGGATTTAATGATTTAAATAAAATTGCAAAAAAACCTTTCATAGCATCTCATTCAAATAGCAGAGAAATTAACAACATAGTTAGAAACCTCACTAATGAGCAGATGAGAAAAATTGGAGAAAATAAGGGTGTAATAGGTATAAATAGTTATACTAGTATAGTAGCAAAACATAAAGAAGAACAAAACATATCAAAGCTATGTGATCATATAGAAAAAATTGTTGAGAATGCAGGAGAGGATAGCATAGGATACGGATTTGATCTATGTGGATTATTTTATAATTCAGATGGGCAGGTTGATGTATTAAAAAGTCATGAAGAAAGTTTACTGGTAACAGAAGAACTAATAAAAAGAGGTCATTCAGAAGAAACAATCATAAAAATTATAGGGGGAAATTTTTATAACTTTTATGAAAAAATCTTATAATGGGGTATAGTATGAATGAATTACTAAGAGTAGAAAATCTTATAGATATTTTAGAAGAAGGTATTTTAATAATAAATGATAAGTATAAATTTGAATATATTAATAAAAAAGCTAAAGAAATTCTTGGTATAACATTAAAAAGTGATAATAAATTCCATGGAAGTGGAAAACTTGAAAATGGAGATATTGTAATTATCGCAGATAATGTATTAGGTTGTGATGATGGAAACTTAACACCGAAAGACTTAAATTACTACCTAAACATACCTTTCAAAGGTATAGAAAAAGGAGATGCAATTATATCTATAGGAGTTTATAACAACTCGTCAATTCAACCAAAATATAGGATTTGGAAGGGAAAAGAAAGCAATCTTAAATATATATTAGAAGATAAATTTTTAGATTATGATATTAAAGTTTGCATTGATGAAGTTGAAAAAACAATGGATATAAATATAAATAAAGAAAATTATCAAATGGAGTATTTATATAGTATAGGGCATATGGCAGTTATTGATGGTAAGAATGGAAGAGTTAAATTTTTCCAAGATAAAGGATATTCTTATAGAAACGAATCTATAAAAGAACTTCTAATTGGGAAAAACTTTGCAAAAAAAGAAGAAAATTCTATAGGATTAAATATTGTTGGACAGAGTATAGAAGAAATATCAGGTTATGAAGAACTATACAATAACATAAAAAAAGCTTTAACTTATGAAGAAACTATAAAAAGTGAGATTATAGAAATTAAAAGAAGACCAATATTTTGCACAACTTCGCTAATTAAAGAAAAAGATAAACTTGGAGGGGTCATTGTAAAAATAGAAAGTATTTCTGAGCTACAAGATGTATTAAGATTGAGAAATGATGTAATAAATAACATTATTAAATCTGAAGAACATATTAGGGAAAAAATCAGAGAAAACAATGCAAAAATTTTAACAGGAATAGCTGGTAACAGTGCATATATTAATAATGTAAAAAACTTAGGATATAAAGCATCAAAAATAAATTCCACAGTATTAATAACTGGTGAAAGCGGAACTGGAAAAAGTCTTTTAGCAAAAGAAATCCATAAAGCTTCCGGGAAAAAAGGTGAATTTATACATGTTAACTGCGGAGCAATACCTGATAATTTATTTGAAAGTGAAATATTTGGCTATGTGAAAGGATCATTTACAGGAGCTTCAAATAAAGGAAAAGAAGGCTATTTTAATATGGCAGAAGACGGAACAATCTTTTTAGATGAAATTGGAGAAGTTCCTATGAATGTTCAACCTAAACTGCTACATGTATTGCAGGAAAAAGAATATTTTAAAATAGGAGATTCTAAACCAACAAAAATCAACGCAAGAGTTATAGCTGCAACTAATATAAATTTAGAAGAGGCTGTAAAATCTAATAAATTTAGAAAAGATTTATATTATAGAATAAATGTTTTTCCGATAAACATTCCACCCTTAAGAAGAAGAAAGAAAGATCTTTATGTTTTAATAAATAATATAATAGGAGAGATTACAAAAAATATAGAATTTGAAGAAAAGCAACTTTCGGGAGAAGCATTCGAAAAACTAATGGACTATGACTGGCCAGGCAACGTAAGGGAGTTAGAAAATGTATTGGAGAGGGCTATAATTATAAGTGAAACAAATATAATATACCCTGAACATATAAATATCCCAGATGAAAATATTAATAAAATCTTAAAAGATATTTTAGAAACTACAGAAAAAAAGACAATAATAGAGACACTTGATGCATGTAATTACAATAAAAAAATTACTATGAGGAAATTAGGAATTTCTAAATCTGCTTTTTATGAAAAATTAAAAAAATATGACATAAAAGATAAAAAATAGACCATATATATGGACGGTTTTCCGGATTTGCGGAAAATACGTCCCTTTTTTTAATATCTTTACCGGATAAGAAGGGTTAATTTTTGGCATAAATAATGCAATATATATTACATAGTTAAAATTCGTAAAAAATAGGAGGGAATTATGAAGAAAAAATTATGTTTACTTTTAGCCATTATGTTGCTTATTGCATTACCATTAAGTGCATGTGGTGGTGGAGATGTTGATGAACCTGAAGAAGGTGAAGAACCAGCTGAAGGTGAAGAGAATGAAGAACCTGTAGTATTGAGAATTGGTATTATTCAAGAAGCTGATTCAACAAGTCCTTTAATAGCTACAATGACAGCAGCTGACAGAATGTTTAATTTAATGTATGACGATTTAATTGAATATGATGACAACTATAGACCTGTTGGTGGTTTAGCAGAAGATTGGACTGTTAGTGATGATGGATTAGTATGGACATTTAATCTTAAAGAAGGAATTAAGTGGTTTGATGGAGAAGATTTCAATGCTGATGATGTTGTATGGACATATAACACTGTCGTAAATGGAGAATTTCCTCAAAGTCCACAGATGGAAGGCATAACAGAAACAGTTAAAGTTGACGAATATACAGTAGAAGTACATACTGAAGCACCAAAAGCCGACATGGAAGCTATTAGAGTTAATATTTTGCCAGAACATATTTATGGTGAGAAATCTGAAGATGAACTACACACATTCTCAGAAGATAATCCAGTAGGAACAGGAGCATTTGAATTAGTAAATTGGGAACAGGGACAATTTTTAAGATTTAAAGCAAACCCAAATTATTTTAAAGGAGCTCCTCAAATAGACGAAATAGTATACGTACTTTTTGCTAATACAGATACATTATTCCAAGCATTACAAAATGGAGAAGTAGATGCAGTTGCAGAACTTAGTTACAGTCAAGTTGAGCAGGCAGAAGCTCTTGATGGAATTGAAGTGATTCAACCAGACGGCATGAATTTTACAGAATTAGGTTTTAATTGCTGGGAAGCACCTGAATCAAAAGGAAATCCTCTAATGCTTGACCCTAAAATTAGAGTGGCAATAGACACAGCATTAGATAAACAACAAATAGTAGATATTGCACTTAACGGATATGGGGTACCAGGATCATCACTAATACCTCCTGCAGTAGGAGATTATCATTTTGAAGTTGATGATGATTATGGATATAACCCAGAAAAAGCAATGGAAATCTTAGAAGAAGCCGGGTATACAGATACTGATGAAGATGGAATAAGAGAAGATTCAGAAGGGAATAAATTAGATTTTAGATTTGCAGTTATTACAAGTTACGGTGAAGCTTATGTTAAAGCAGCAGGTATAATTCAAAAAAATCTTCAAGATATAGGAATTAATGTAACTATTAATACTATGGATGGAGGAGCTCAATCCGAACTTATTTACGAACAAGATTTCGATACCGACATGTACTTATGGGGTTGGGGAGCAGAATTAGATCCTAGCATGAAGTTATCAGTAATGACAACAGATCAAGTTGGTAAAAGAAGCGACTGCTTCTGGTCAAACGAAGAATACGATGAATTATTTGAAAAACAAATAAATCAAGTAGATAGAGAAGAAAGAATAGATACAGTACATAAAATGCAGCAAATAATACTAGAAGAAGCACCTTATTCAATTTTATACTATAGAAATATAGTAGAAGCATATAGAACAGATAAATTTGAAGGATGGACAAGAGTACCGGAAGGATCAGGTAGTGCAGTAACACAAGTTAATAAATCAACTGTTCTAAATATTAGACCTAAATAATCAAATAGAGATAGAGAAAGTTTTGCTTTCTCTATCCTTTCTTAAAAAAGAGAGGAATACATTATGAATTTAACTTATTTATCAAAGAAATTATTTCATTCATTAATAACCTTATTTATTGTAATTACAATAAATTTCTTTTTGTTTAGAATTATGCCTGGAGATCCTTTTGCAATGATTGCAAAAGCAGCAAATCTTTCAGCAGAATATAAAGAAGAACTAAGTGCATTATATGGATATAATCAACCTTTTCCAATACAGTATGTTAAGTATTTAAGACAGCTTATAAATCTAGATTTCGGGATGTCTTTCAAATATAGAAAACCTGTAATGGATATATTAGGTAACAGATTAATGGCTACATTATCTTTAGCATTTATTGCTCAAATTTTAGCTATAGGATTGGGGACATTACTTGGTACGATTTCAGCAGCATTCAGAGGCAAAAAAATAGATGTAGCATCACTGGGGTTAGCATTATTCATATATTCTATACCTGCCTTTTGGTTGGGTATTGTATTAGTATCTTTATTTTCTGTAAAATTTGGATCTTTGCCATTAAATGGAATGGTAGTAGCTGGAATGGATCATGCTTCAACCTGGATTTATATAAAGGATGTAGCACGGCATTTGATATTACCGGTAATAACCCTAGGTCTAGCAATAACTGGAGGATACACTATTATCATGAGGGGTTCATTACTAGATGTATTGACTGAAGATTATATAGTGACTGCAAGAGCTAAAGGATATAAGAGAAAAGATATAGTAATAAAACATGCCCTTCCTAATGCAATGCTTCCTATGGTTACAGTAATAGCAATTAATTTTGGATTTATGATTGGAGGAGCTATCCAAACAGAAACAGTTTTCTCCTGGCCGGGTATAGGTAGATTGGTATATGAAGCATTAATGGCTAGAGATTATCCAATATTACAAGGAGCATTTTTAATAATAAGCATAACAGTAATAGTTGCAAACTTCATTGCAGATATACTGTACGGATATTTAGATCCTAGAATAAAATACGATTAAGGAGTGTCGGTATGTCTTCAAAAAATAACAGAAAAAAAGTAATGAAAAAAGGATTTTTAAGATTTGTTGATACTTTCAAAGGTAATAAAATGGGAGTATTAGGCTTTTACATAATAGTCTTCTTTGTGGTTGTAGCCTTTTTTGGACCACTAGTATACCAATATGATCCTCAAAGTTTTGGTATGGGTGGTTTAATTGATCCGCCAACAAAAGGATTTCCATTAGGTACAGATGATATGGGAAGGGATATATTAGGAGCATTAATATATGGGGCTAAAGTATCCCTGATGATAGGAGTATTTGCCACCTTAATATCGGTTGGCATCGGAACATTTATAGGTGTAGTGTCAGGATTTGCTGGCGGTAAAACTGACAGCATACTAATGAGATTTACGGATGGATTTATGGTTTTACCGAAACTACCACTAATTATGATATTGGCGGCTTTTTTAGGTTCAAGCACAAGAAATATTATAATAGTTTTAGGTCTCACCAGTTGGACCGGGACTGCCAGGTTAGTTAGATCTCAAACACTTTCTATAAAAGAAAGACCTTTTATAGAAAGAGCAATCTCAGTAGGAGCAGGCAGAGGATATATTATGACAAGACATATATTGCCTAATGTATTTCCATTAGTTTTTTCCAATACAATACTTGTAACAGCAACAGCAATTCTTACAGAAACTACTTTAAGTTTCCTCGGTTTAGGAAATCCTATGATACCAAGTTGGGGACAAATTTTAAGAGGAGCATTTACATCAGGAGCAGTAAGTTTAGGAGCCTGGTGGTTTTATCTTCCTGCTGGTCTGTGTGTAATCTTTTTAGTTTTAGGTTTCACATTCTTAGGATATTCATTTGACGAAATTTTAAATCCTAAACTAAGGAGGAGATAAAATGAATAAGGAAAATATATTAGAAGTATCCAATTTAAAAACATATTTTGAAATTAAAGAAGGAATAGTAAAAGCAGTAGATGGTGTAAATTTTGAACTTAAAAAAGGTGAATCCCTAGGACTTGTAGGAGAATCTGGATGCGGGAAAACCACCACTGCTTTATCAATAATAAAGCTATTAACTGACAACGGGTATATAGAAGATGGACAGATTATGTTTAAAGAAAAAGATCTTGCAAAACTAAAAGAAGAAGAAATGTTATCAACTAGATGGAAAGATATATCCATGATATTTCAAGGATCAATGAATGCATTAAACCCTGTAATGAAAGTTAGTAAGCAAATTGTAGAGTCTATACAATTACATGAAAATGTAAGCGAAAAAGATGCGAGAGAAAGGGTAAAAGAATTATTCGAATTAGTTAACTTAGATGTAGGGCTTATGGATAGTTATCCACACGAATTCAGCGGTGGAATGAGACAACGAGCTATTATAGCAATGGCTCTTGCTTGCAATCCAAGTTTAATAATAGGGGATGAACCGACAACAGCTTTAGACGTTATGGTTCAAGCACAGATAATAGATTTAATAAATGATTTAAGAAAAAAACTTGATATGAGTATGATTATAATAACTCATGATTTG
>JAABRS010000039.1 GCA_011390775.1 Clostridia bacterium
TCAACAGGAATATCTGATTCTAATGATTCAGCTATGGATATAATAGCTTTTTCTCCCATACCGTAAACTAACAAATCTGCTGCTGAATCTAATAATATTGATCTCCTAATACTGTTGGACCAGTAATCATAGTGAGCGAATCTTCTCAGGCTGCTTTCTATTCCACCAATAATAATAGGAACGTCTTTATATGCTTCTCTAATTTTATTTCCATATACTATTACAGCTCTATCGGGTCTTAATCCAGCTTCATCCTTTGGAGAGTATATATCTTTTTTTCTTCTTTTTTTAAAAACAGTATAATGGTTAACCATTGAGTCAATATTGCCTGAAGTTACTAAAAAAGCTAACCTAGGTTTTCCTAATTTTTTGAATTCGTCTAAATTATTCCAATCCGGTTGTGGTATAATTCCGACTTTATATCCGTATCTTTCAAGCAATCTGCTAATTATTGCCGTACCAAAAGAGGGATGATCTACATAAGCGTCACCGGATACAATTATAAAGTCTAAGCTTTTCCATTTTCTTTTTTTCATATCTGATTTATTTATTGGTAAAAATTCCATTTTATCACCTTGTAAGATTATAACATAAATATTCTACATATAAATAAAAATCTCTATTCGAATAGAGATTTTTATTTATATGTGCCTGTCAATTTTTCTTTTATTAATATACCTAAATCTATATACTGAACATTTGGATATTCTTTTTTACCTTCCGCTATTCTTTCATATAATATTTCAATACTTCTAATAATTTCTTCTTTTTGGTTTTGATAAACTGTTGCTTTTACTATATTTTTTCTTATCAAATCTCTTATTTCATCAGTATTTTCATGTCCTATAAGAACAATTTCCTTCTCATAATCATGCTTTTCTAATAAATTCCCTACACTTCCGGTAAAACTATTCGTTACATAAATTCCATCTATTCCATTCTTGTCTTCTATTGCTTTCTTTATTACTTTTTCTATTATTTTTCTATACTCTTCTTCTTTTCCATTTGCAAGTTCTTTATTTTCAATGATATCAACTATTTTAATGTTTTCAAATTCTTCATTTACAATGGATTTAAATCCCTGAATTCTATCCTGCATACATGAAAGTATCTTATGTATACCTACTATTATAATATTTCCTTTCCCTTTCAAGTATAGGCCCATTAGTTTTCCTGCTATGTTTCCAGCTTTAATACTGTCTTCTCCGTTAAAAGTCAATCTTTTAGAATTCGGAGAATCACTTATAAAAGTTGATACCTCTATATTTTTTTCTACCAATTTGTCTATTAGTTTTCTACATCTTTTATCATCGTAAGACATCATTGCAATTCCTTTTACTTCTTTTTTTACTAATTTATCTACAGCTATGATATGTTCTTCTATATTATATGATTTTGTAGGTTCAACAATTATTTCTACGCCGAAAGCTTCAAGTTTTTCCTTTACTTCTTCTATTCCTTTAAAAACTTCATTCCAAAAATAATATTCTAAGTTTGGAAAGGTAATCCCAATTTTAATGTGTTTTCTTCTGCTTACGAGTGCTTTAGCAATAGGACTTTTTGTATAGTTTAACTTTTCAATAGCTTCAAGTACTTTTTTTTCGGTTCTTGCTGCTACACTCCCTTTATTATTTATAACTCTATCTACTGTTCCAGTAGATACTCCTGCTTCTTTTGCTACATCTTTTATTGTTGCTTTCATAATTATTCCCCTTGAATTAATATATGATAAATATTATCATATTAATAAATTTTTTACAAAAAACCTCCCCTTAAAAAGAGGAGGTTTAATTAGATTTTTAGAATTTAGAATATTAAAAATCCTAGTGCCATTACTAATCCACTAAAAAGTAATGTAACAATACAATATCCCATAATATCTTTAGCACCTAACCCTGCTATACCTAAAGCCGGTAATGCCCAGAATGGTTGAATCATATTTGTCCAAGCATCTCCCCAAGCAATTGCCATTGCTGTTTTAGCTGCTGGTACTCCTAGTGCCTGTCCTGCTGGCATCATTATTGGTGCCTGTACAGCCCACTGTCCTCCTCCTGAAGGAACGAAGAAGTTTACAATACCTGCACTTAATAATGTGAATAGTGGGAAAGTAGTAGCATTTGACATGCTAACAAATCCGTTGGAAATTACTCCTGCTAGTGAAATCCCTTCAGGACTTAAACCAACCATCATCCCCATAATACCTGCGTAAAATGGAAATTGAAGTATAATTCCTGAAGCTCCCTTAGCTGCTTCAATTACTGCATCAATATATCTTCTCAATGTACCGTGAAGTAGTATTCCTACAAACATAAAGGTAAAGTTAACAATATTAAGTCCTAATGAAAAACCATTTTTAGCAAAATAATATACTATAAAAGAGAATCCCATAACAACTAATAGACCCCAAAGTATTTTACTATTTTCCATTTTATCGGCAGGGGTGTTATTTGGATGTGGTACAACTTCTTCCTCTGCTAAAATCTTTGGATCTACGATTATTCTTTTTTCCTTTTCTGGATGCATAGCTCTTGTTACGAATGGAAGAGCTATAAGAATTACAAAAAATATGAATAAGTTGGTTATTGAAAAAATTGTTTGACTAGTAGGAATTGCTTGGGTAACCGCTCCTGCTGTAGCTGCTTCAAGTCCTTCAATAGATGCTACTTTCAATGGGATTGATCCAGAAAGTCCACCGTGCCAAACAACAAATCCAGAATAAGCCGATGCTATAAGTAGTCTATAATCAACATCTTTAACTTGTCTAGCCATTTCTTTTGCTAATAAAGCACCAATTATAAGTCCAAATCCCCAGTTTATGAAAGATGCTACTGTAGCTACAAATGTTGTAATAACTATAGCTCTTCCAGGAGTTTTAGCCGTTGCGGCTATACTTTTAAGTAGTTTTTTAAATACAGGTGCTTGTGCCATTGCGCTACCAGTTACAAGTATAAGTACCATCTGCATGGAGAATGCCAGTAAATTCCAGAATCCCCCCGACCAGTGTAGTACCATAGCTAATGGGCTCTGACCAGTAAATATTATTCCTAAACCAAAAACAATAAAAGTAAGTATTACTGCAAATAAAAATGGATCCGGTAAAAACTTGTTAACTATTGCAACACAACCGTTAGTAAATTTTTTAAACATGATAACCTCCAATTTTTTATTTTTTACAACTTCACAAATATTTTTGTGGTTGTAATCGTTTACATTTTTTATTATACATAATTTTGATGTTAAAGGCAAGATAATAAATGTTACTTTTTTGTTAATTTGTTATTTTTTTATCAATCTATTTTAAATCACCAATTTTTCAAACAAAAAAAGAAGGCTTAAGCCCTCTCTTGACTATCATTTAAATTTATTGAGAAAATTCCTTAGCTTTTTCTTCTCCTTTTAGCACTCTTAAGGCACCTAAAGTCAAAGATTCCATTTCGTTTTCTCCCGGCATAACTATTATATTTCCCAAAAAATATATTCTTTCTTTTATAAGTTTAATTAGTTTTTCTGAGTAAGCCATTCCTCCTGTAATTACTATTGCATCAATTTTGCCTTTCAATACAGTTGATAACTGTCCAACTCCTTTAGAAATTTGATAAGCCATAGCTTCATAAACAAGTTTTGCTGTTTCATTACCTTCTTCTATCATTTCTTCTACTTCTCGTAAGTCAGATGTACCTAAGTAAGCTTTTAATCCACTATTGCCTCTCATTTTTTTTGTTACGTCTTTTGCTGTATAGTTATTGGAAAAACACATTTTCACTAAACCCCTTCCCGGCAATCCTCCGGACCTTTCTGGTGAAAATGGTCCTTCATCATCCGATAATACATCTATCATTTTACCGTTTTTATGAGAGGATAGTGTTATTCCACCACCTAAATGTGCTACTATCAATCTACAATTTTTATATTCTTTCCCTAAACTTTTTGCTGCTTTTATTGCTGAAGCTCTCATATTTAAAGTGTGTACCAATCCGTCTCTTTCTATTTCAGGAACTCCTGTTATTTTAGCTACAGGGTCTAATTCATAAACTGCAATTGAATCGTAAATATAAGCGGGTATATTAACTAATTTTGATATTTCGTATGCAATCAAAGCTGCTAAATTCGAAGCATGCTCTACTCTAGGTCTGTTTTTCAAATAATCAACCATTATATCATTTACAATATAAGCTCCCGCATCTACCGGAGGAAGAATTCCTCCTCTGCCTACTACTGCATCTAGTTTCTTGATATCATAGTTATTTCTTTTTAAAAAGTCGAGAACAATTTTTTCTCTAAATTCAAATTGATCTTGAACTTTATCAAATTCTGCCAAATCTTCATCTTTATGTCTTAAAGTTTCTGTTAAAATTTCTTTTTCATCTTCATATAATGATATCTTTGTTGACGTTGAGCCTGGATTAATAGATAGTATTTTATACATATGTACCCTCCTAAAATTTATATTAATAAAATTATACCAAAAGAAATATGACATATCAACATGTCTTTTGTTTTAAAGATTTTTTAATGTAGTTATTTTAAATTTGTTGTACCCAACTGACAAAACTGTACTTATTCCAATAGTTGAAATAAGATATATTATAAGAATCGCTGTTAAATTGTATCTTCCAATTTGAAGAGTTCTAGATACAACACTTAATATTAATGGATGTATCAAATATATGTAGTAGGTACTTTTACTTAATTTTCTTATTTGTTTATTTTTAAAGAATCCCCTTTTTTCTATACTCATAGATATATTAAAAAGAAAAAATATTCCCGATATAGAAAAAGACAACCATGCATAATCCATTAAATCATATCTTTTCAAATAATAGAAAACTGCATAGAAAAAAGTTGAGGTTAAAAACACAATAAAAGAATGTATTTTTATTTTTCTACTGAATTTTACGAATGGTTCATATTCTTTAGTCAAGTAAACTCCTAAAATATAAAAAAGTATATATTTACTTAAAAATCTATCAGAGAAAGGAAAATGCATTCTTAATGATATGATATTAATTACAAATGCAATTAGTAAAACTATTTTCCCATCCAATTTGTTAAATAAGTAGTTAATCAAACCTGACAAAAAATACATTTGCAGTAGTATGGGTATAAAATAAAGATGATAACTCATATTCCCTAAGATCAAATTTTTGATATAAAATAATATATCAAAAGTATATGCACCAGTATATATTAAGATACCATAGTATATGCTACTCCATAAAATAAATGGTACCACTACGGTTTTTAATCTTCTTTTTAAAAAATCTAAGTATTTGTATTCTCTATGCCTGTACCCGTAAAAACTCGTAATCCCGCTTAAAAAAAGAAATGCAGGAGTTGTATATTTGAAAAATCTGTTAAACAATATTATACCTTTATGATAATAAGAACCACTTTCACTTAGTACTATCCCCATTGCACTAACATGTACAATTATAACTGAAAAACAAGCAATAACTCTCAAGTAATCTAAATAGTCCAGTCTATCCTTCTTTTCAGTCATAATATTTTTCCAATCCTTTTTTGAATGTATCTAGCGTTTCTTCTGTTTCATCTAACAGATATATCCTTGCCGGATTTCCCTGAGCATCATAGTCTATAGAACTAAACCAAATTGCTACATCTATATCGTAGTCCTTAATTTTTTTCATCATATTTTCTATCCAAAGAGCTTTATCTCCGCCTACACTATTGGACCCAAATTCTGTAATTATAAACTCATAGTTAAAATAATCACTGTATTCTTCCATCATAGGATCATAGATGTTTTCGAATTCTCTCCAGTATTCATGTTCATAATATGTCCCAGTATTATATCCTGTAAGTCCTACTATATCTACATAGTTTTCTCCTGGAAAGTAATTTATGTAATGATTCCATTTGAATTCAGGAAAATCACCCCAGTTAGGATTCCACACCCAAAGAACGTTGTCTACTTCTTGCTTTTCAAATATTTCGTAAAAATATTTCCATACCTCAATATATATATCAGTGTCTGTTTGAGTAAACCATGCTGAATAAGAACACCAGTCTCCATTCATTTCATTATTTAATCTAAAAAATACATTTCCATGATATTTTTTGATTTCCTCTGCCACTTCATTAATTAATTTATCATGCTTTCCTTCAAGTATTTCATACATTACTACCGGGTCGCTGTTATCTCCCAATACTTGAAAGGTATATTCTATGATTCTATCTTGAATTTCAAATAATTTTGAGTAAGCTTCAGTATTTAATCCTTTGTATTCTAAAAGAACTTTGAATTTGAAATCTAATTTTTCTTCAAAATCATACAATTTACTGTAATTTCCCTTATTTGCTTCAGGATAAAAAATACCCCAGGTTAATTTGTCTTTTTCTACAAATATTTCCTTATATAACTGACCTGCTCTTGTCTCTTTTTCCGGTAGCTTTTCAGGACTTATTTTTTCCATGTTTAAATCACTTGTTTGTTTTGTTTTTTCTGTGAATCCTATTTGCCAAATATAATCTTTATAATTTATTTCTTCTCTGGTTTTTATCAGTACCGAATATGCCTCATCACTATTTATTATGTATTGAAATAAGGTATAATAATTTAAGTCATTATCTATTGAATCAATCTTTTTTCTCTTCCACTGAGTAGTTATAGTTTTTATACCATATCTTCTTGTAGTGTCTTCTAATATAACTTCAATATATTCATTATCATCATTTATATGTTTGTTTCCATAATTCAATAGGTTTCCTGTGTCATTGATAGAGTCTTTGAAATTATCGTAATATATCTGGATTTTCATGTCTTGATTTTTAATTTCAGTTTTTATCTTTTCTGCAGATAAATTTAATTCTAAATTATTATTATAAATATATTTGTATCCGAAAGCTTCATTTATATAAATATTTTCATTATCAGATACTACAGGGTCTAGTTCTGAAAAATAAATTCCTACTAAAGCCCAAAACCCCATAACAATTATTATTCCTAAAATAACATAAAAGATTCCTTTTTTAGCCATTGCTACCTCCTGTTTTTTGAATCATTTATATTATACATAATTATCACCATATTTGAAATCATAATTTATCTTTTAAACAAAAACCATTTGTGGCTATCTATTTCATACTTTAGTTCGTAAATATCTTTTCTATCTGTCATGCATATAAATACCAATCTTCTATTTCCTGCAAGTTTTTCTTCTTTTATATCTATAATTTTTTCTACTTTTATTTTTTTGTCTTTGTATTTGAATTTAAAAGGTTTTATATCTCCATTCATATTAAAAACAGCTATCATATCTACAGGATGATTTAATAATTTCACTTAAAATTCTCCTCTCATAAAATACTTTTCATATCCGGATATTCTTCCGATGGATAGCCCCCCATTACCGGCTCTATTCCGCTATCTAAATAAGAAGCTTTGATGATTGAATAACTTCCGTATTTTTCTCTTATTTTATCTATAGCTTCATCTAATTTTTCTTTTTCTAGTGCATTTTCTTTTTCAAAGAAATTTATTTGTTTATTTTTTCTATCAATCAAATCGCTAACTCTCACATTCATATGTCTTATAGGACTTTGATCCCATAAGACATCAAATAGATATTTCGCTGTTTCTATAATTTCTTCTGTACTGCTTGTATAATAATTTATTTTTTTTTGCTTTATACTATACTTAAAATCTTTACTTTTTATTCCTATAGATACAACCTTGCACAATTTATTTTCTTTTCTTAGTCTTATTCCTACATTTTCACATAAACTCATTATGATTTTATATGCTACTTGTCTTTCTTCTACATCAAAAGATATTGTGCTTCCATTTCCAATTCCTTTTATATCATGTTCTTCTCTGAAAATAGAGTTATCAATACCCCATGCATAGTCGTATATTAACTTCCCATGGGATTTTAATGAGGCTATCAAAAGATTGTAATCACAGTTAGCCAAATCTCCTATGGTAGATATCCCTAGTTTTTTAAGTTTTGGTGCCGTTCTTCTTCCTATCATAAATAATTCAGATACATCAAGGGGCCATAGTTTTGTTTTTATTTCTTCCTTGTATAATGTGTGAATTTTATCAGGTTTTTCAAATTCACTGGCCTGCTTTGCAAGTAGTTTGTTGGTTGATATACCTACATTTACAGTATATCCGAAATTTTTTTTAATAGTATTTTTAATTTCATAAGCCAACTTTTCATAATTTTTATTTTTATCAGTAAAATTTAAAAAACATTCATCGATACTAAAAACATCCACATCCGGGGTATAGGTCTTTAAGAATTCTCTCAAACTTTTACTTGCTTTTACATATACATCGTATCGGGGATATATAATTTCTAAATTTGGACATGCAATTTTTGCTTCCATTAAAGATTGTCCTGTTTTGACACCGGATTTTTTTGCAGGTATAGATTTTGCCAGAACAATTCCATGTCTCTTTTTTTCATTTCCTCCTATAACTGTAGGTTTTTCTAGAAAATCATTTTCTATTCCCATTTGCTTGTAATATGCTGTGTGCCAGGATAAGAATGCAGAATTAACATCAATATGCATTACTGTACTTTCAGGTTTCAAATTATCACCACCGAACATTTGTTTGTTTTTGATTATATCATTTTATCCTGTTTTTGTGAAGAAAAAAAGAGAGGAAAAATTCCCCTCTCTTTAAAATTATTATCTTTATATATTAAAATGGTGCAAAATTTTGTTCATTCCACCAACTTTTCATGCTCTGATCATAAGCATCTTTAAACTGATCTAAGTGGACTTTTTCCCATTCAATTAAAAGGTCGAAAAGTTTTTTTGCTTCTTCTATTTCAGTATTTTTCTTTGCTTCTTCATAAAATTCAACAGATGCTTTTTCTAAATTTATAGCTGTCCCAAATATAGAAACTGATATAGAATTTTTATTGAACTGCTTGTTTTCCCATTTGAATATTTTTGGTGAAGGTGGATTTACTAAAAAAGCCAGTTCAAAACTATCTCTTTCTTCGTCCTTCATCTTTTCGAAAAGTTCTCTGAGATATTCAGAGTGTTTTCTTTCTTCTTCAGCTATAATTTGTAAAGATTTTTTTGCCTCTTGATCCTTTGCCTCTTTACTGGCCATCATATAAAATTCGTAACCTTCTACTTCATTAATTATTCCTTGTTTAATAACATGTAGTTCTTCTTTTAACATTGTAAATACCTCCATTTCCTTATATTATATTTTACCCTGATTTAATATAATTATTCTATGAATCATATAAAAAAAGAAACTGCTGCTACACAGTTTCTAAACTATATCTTTTATCACATCTCTACTATTAAAGTCAAAATCATCGGAAAGATCACTTCTATTTGAAAGTATAGCTAGATAATATTTATCAATTTTAAATTTTTTCCTTCCAAATTTAAATTTACTATAACCCATCTCTCGAACAATGTCTTTATAAAATTCCAAGTGGTTAATTACGTCTTCTGAGGCTAAATGGAATATACCACCTTTTTCTTCTTCAATGATATATCTAATTTGCTTAGCTATTCTTGTATTTGTATTTACACTTGCATAGAGATTTTCGTAAAGATAGACTCCTTTATTATTCTCAAGAGCTTTCTGGAGAGCTTTTATTCTAGGAGATTCCTTTCCAAAAATCATAGGTAGTCTTACTATAGTTAAATCATCTTCTAATATTTGTTTCATTTCTTTTTCACAGGTTTCTTTATATATACCATATTCAGAACCTGCTATTGTAGGATCATCTTCATAATAAGCTTTTGTTGGATTTTTGTCGAAAACATTCGCAGAAGAACAAAACATCATTTTCTTTGATGTTTTTTTTAAATATTTTGCAGCCTCAATGTGGAATTTAAGCTGTTTATCATAATCTCCTCTGAGACAAGATATAACTAAATCAGCATCAGATTTTTTAATTATATATTTTACTGATGTTATATCATTAACGTCAAATTTGAACATCTTTTCTTTAAATTCCGGATTAGGATTGTTATAGTATGTTCCTAATATTTCAAAATCTCCATCGAGTTCCTTCATTAAGGTTTTACCTACAAATCCGCTTCCGCCTAGTATTAGTACTTTTTTTATCATTTTCTTATCGCCTTCTATTAGTGAATTATTTTTAATCATATCTATATTTTAACATAAATTATCATCTAAATGTGAAAAAAATATAAATTTTATGCAGAAATATTCAAAATTATCTTCTATTTTACTTTCTTTTAAGCCAAATCCCTTTAAATTTATCAAATAATTTTTCAAAGAAAGATTTTTCTTTATTTTCTTTTTCAAATTCTACACTTCTCCCAAGTTCAACATTAACAACCTTGTAATTATTGTCTAACCATATTGCTCCATTATTGTGTCTGGAATTAGCCCACCATTCTTTATATTTATAAGATGACTCCGGTAGTTTTTCTTTTATTATTTTCTCGATTTCTATGTAAGTTAGTTTTATTTTTCTTTCTTCTGATTCTATCAAATATTTTTCAAAAGGATGATACTTAGTTTTTTTAGTTTTTTTCATATCATCAATAAAAGATAATTGTTCGTAATCTTTATCATCTTTGACCTTTTCAAATATTATATGTTCGGATAAAATAACTTTTTTTACTCTCCATCCTGCATCCAACCATGCATAGTCATGATACTGACCTCCATTTGACCAGAAAGTAGAATATTTATAAGCATATGAAGGTAATTCATTGTTTATAATTTCTTCTATTTCTTCATAGGTTAGTTTTATTTTATTTTTATCAGTGATTAAAAAAAATTGCTTTAGAGGTTCATATTTATATTCTTTCATATATAGTATTTCCTTCTTTTATTAAAATTACTATAAGTACAAGATATATATATTTATAATCTAATTGTCCACCAATAATCCATAATGTGTCTACCTCAATGTTAGGTAAAGCATTTTGCACTATAATACTGATAGAGTTATTCATAAAATGAAGAACCATGGCTGGAATTATTGAATTAGTCTTATATACAACATATGCAAATATCCCTCCTAAAAGAAAAGTAGGAAAGATTTTTATTAAACTAAAATGCATTAAGGAAAACAAAAGAGACGAAATAAAAACAGCTATTATTATGTTAGTTTTTTTCATCAAAGAAGATAAAATTACTCCTCTAAAAAAAAGTTCTTCTATTACTGCAGGGACTGCTGCCATTATTATAATTTGCTGAGTTAAAGTTGTTTGAGAAAAAATATAGTCGAAAGATTCTATAAGTTCATCTGTTGGCATAAACTTAACAGCATAATATGTGTATATTCCACTTAATATAATGGCTAAAATCCATAAAAGTATCCCCCCAAAAAAATATCTGATATTTTTAGGAGTATTTAAAAAATAAAGATTTTTTATATCTTTTTTCATTATAATTATTAATAGAAAACTAGGAGCGAATATAGATAAGAAATGAGTAAATGGAATTCCATTAATTCCTATTGCTCCAATTAAAACGTTACTTGAGATAACAAATAAAATTACTGTTATAAAATATAATATGAATATTTCTTTTATGCTAAATACATCTTTTTTTATCAAAAAAATCATCCTTGCTTTTTATATTATAATATCATATCCTTAAATTTTATTCTATAAATCAAATATTTGGAACTTTTTATTATTTTTTCCGTCTTATTTAATATATATATATAAAGGATGGTATTATGTTATATTTTTTATTTGTTCTTTTATCATTAATTACAATTCATTTAATTTTATTATTTACCAAAAGAGCTTCGAAAAAAATAATTATCGGAGAAGTTGAAGAGATTAACAAAAATTTTATATTAATTAAATCAAATGATAGTATGTATTTTGTGCAGGTAACTAAGGAAACTTATTTTGATGGAGCTTCTTGGAAAGACATAAAACCATCTCAAAATTTAAGCATCGAACATACTGATCTCATTCCAACTTCTAATCATTATCAAACTTTTGGTAAAAAAATAAAAATAGCTAATTAAAAAATGCACTTATAAATATTTCTAAATTTTGATGTTAGATTATATTAAAGTGCATTTTAAATATTAAATTATTTTACCGTTTATTATAACTTTTCTCGGTTTGCTATCTATATTTCTCAAAGGATTGCCTTCAAATATAACTATGTCTGCATCTTTACCTTCTTTAATGCTTCCTACCTTATCATCGATTCCAGTTATTTTTGCAGGGTTAATAGTAATTGCTTTCCATGCTTCTTCTTCCTTAAGACCCGATTTAACTGCTAGACCTGCTACTAAGGATAAGTATTGAAGTGGAATAACCGGAGAATCAGTTATTATAGCTATTAAAACACCCGCTTCTTGCAAAACTCTTGGAGTATCAAAAGTTAAGTTTTTAAGTTCGTATTTACTTTTTCCTGATAAGGATGGTCCTATTAATGCCGGTTTATTCTCTTTACTTAAATCATCAGCTATTAAATGACCTTCAGTACAGTGTTCCAATGTAATATCCAAGTCAAATTCTTTTGCTATTCTTAATGCTGTAAATATATCATCTGCTCTATGGGCATGAGCTTTTAAAGGAATTTCTTTATCCATTAAAGGAAGCATTGCCTCCAGTTTCATATCAAATTCAGGTTTATCATCCGGTTCTTTTTTACCTCTTTCAACACCCTCGTAATACTTTTGAGCTTTAAATAACGTCTCTCTAAGTATTGATGCTGTAGCCATTCTAGTAATAGGAGATTTGTCTCTTTCGTTGTAAACTCTTTTAGGATTTTCCCCAAAAGCTATTTTCATAGCCGTAGGATTCTTAATTATCATATCGTCTATTCTATGACCGTAGGTTTTAATTGCAGCAAAGGTGCCTCCTATAACGTTAGCACTTCCAGGGCCTGTAACAGCCGTAGTAACTCCAACTTCTCTTGCTAATTTAAATGCTTCGTCCATTGGATTAATAGAGTCAATAGCTCTTAATTGTGGCGTAACAGGATCTACGCTTTCGTTACCGTCTGCTCCTTCAAAGCCTATTCCTTCTTCCCACATTCCTAGATGGCAGTGACCGTCTATTAAACCCGGCACCACAAGACATCCAGATGCATCTATTACTTCTACATCTTCGTTAACTTCAATATTTTTACCAACTTTTTTAATTTTGTCCCCTTCTATTAATATGTCTCCATTTGTTATATCAGGACCTTCCATTGTTTTAATAGTTCCATTTTTAATCAGAATCATATAAACCTCCATTTTTTTGTCATCATTATATTATAACAAAAAACTTCTTCAATAGCTACTTTTTAAATATTTTTAAATATTTTCTAAAAAAGTTTATTTATATCAATAAAGGGTATATAATTGAATGTATAATAAATAAATTTTCACATAAGGAGTGATTTAATGAATATCAATTTAGTGACTTTCTATTTAAGACAAATTATTATGGCAGCAATTATTATTATTGTAGGCTTATGGGCTATTAAATTTATTGTCAATTTGGCCAATAAAGCTATGGAAAAAAAGAAAGTAGATTCTGCTATAGTATCTTTTTCTACTAAGCTATTAAGTATTTTATTAAAGGTTATTCTAGTTATATCAATTGCAGGAACCTTTGGATTTGAAACAACTTCAATTATAGGTATAATAAGTGCTTTAGCTTTTTCAATAGGCCTAGCCCTCCAAGGAAGCTTATCAAATTTTTCTGCTGGAGTTATGATTTTACTTTTTAAACCTTTTAAGATTGGTGATTATGTAGAAGCCGGGGGTTACGATGGTACAGTACAAGAAATAGATATTTTTAGTACTATTTTAGCCACACCTGATAACAAAAAAATCATTGTCCCTAATTC
>JAABRS010000004.1 GCA_011390775.1 Clostridia bacterium
TTAACGGTATTAGAGCAGCAGTAGTTGCATTAATTCTTACAGCAGGATTAAGGTTATTATCTGTTACAGTATTTAATGTTTTAATTATTATATTAACTTTTATTGGTATAGCTATCTTCGAGATAAATCCAATTTTTATAATAATTGGAGCAGTTGCTCTAGGTATTTTAAAAAACAGAAATGAGGACAAATAGATATGGTTTTAGCAGAACTTTTTTATTCATTCTTAAAGATTGGTATATTTAGCTTTGGTGGGGGTTATTGCATGCTTCCTCTTATCCAAAATGAAATAATAACGAAGCACAATTGGATAAATTTAGATACTTTTATAGATATTATAGCTACTTCACAAATGACTCCAGGACCTATAGCAATAAATAGTGCTACATTCATAGGTTTTCAATTAGGAGGAGTTATGGGTTCGGCTATAAATACATTTGGTGTTATTTTATTTCCTGCTATTATAGTAATGATTTTATCCAACTACGTTGAAAAATTTAAAGATTCAAAATTGATAAACGACATATTTTCAGGACTAAGACCTGCTTTGGTCGGTTTGATTTTAGCATCAGCTTTTACAGTGGGTAGAACAGCTATATTTAACATACAAACTTTATTAATAGCAGTGTCAATATTTGTAGTAATAAACAAAACAAAAACTCATCCTATTCTAGCAATAGTATTATCAGGCGTATTAGGAGCGGCAATATTATAATTATAATTTACAATAGTGCATAATAAAGATTTATTGTGCACTTTATCTGTATAGTATATATTTAAATGATAAATACTAATAAAATTATAGTGAGATATTCTGTTGGATTAATTACTATTAGGATGATACAATGAAATATAAAATTAGTATAAAGAAAAAAGAGGAGGAACATTAATGAAAAATAAAAAATTAGTAATGATACCGGGACCAACTCCGGTGGTAAGAAGCATTCAAGATCAAATGGGTAGGGAAACAGTATCTTTTAAAGATCCAGAATTCATGAAAGATTATAAGGATTTAATTGTTGACTTAAAAGATATATTCAGAGTAAAAGGTGAAGCATTTGTTGTCGCTGGAACTGGTACAATGGCTATGGAAATGGCCATTGCAAACGTTACAAAAGACGGAGATAATGTACTTATAGTTTCCAATGGATATTTTGGCGATAGATATATAGAAATTTGCGAAAGAAAAGGATTAAGTGTAGATGTACTTTCTGCTGAATGGGGAGATACTGTAACCCCTGAAGAAATAGAAGAAAAACTAAAAGAAAAAGACTATAAAGCAATAACTGTAACTCACGTAGATACTTCAACAGGAACAGTTGCAAAGGTTAAAGAAATAGGTGAAGTTGTTAAAAAATTTGAAGATACAATTTATATAGTTGATGGAGTTTGTGCAACGGCAGGTGAAAAAGAATATGTTGATGATTATAATATAGACATATTGTTCACAGGAAGTCAAAAAGCATTCGGAGTTGCTCCAGGGCTAGCTATATTATTCGCAGGAGAAAGAGCTTTAAAAAGAAGAGAAGAATTAGGTACAATAAGAGAATATTATGTAGATTTTCATAAATGGATACCTATTATGAATGATCCATCAAAATACTTTGGAACACCTCCAATTAATCTTATATGGGCATTAAAAGAATCAGTAAGATTAATTAAAGAAGAAGGGATAGAAGAAAGATACCAAAGACACATTGAAGATGCTAGTTATATACAGAAAAAATTATTAGATATGGGTTTTGATATTTTAGCTAAAAAAGAATGTAGAGCAGTAACACTATCTAATGTTTTATACCCTGAAGGTGTTGATGATGGGGAATTTAGAAAAGTTTTATCAGAAGAAGGAGTAGTAGTAGCAGGTGGATTAGGAGAATATGCTGGAAAATTATTCAGACTAGGACACATGGGTAATATAGATAAGCATGTAATAGCTTCTACTTTAGCAGCTATTGAAAGAACATTAGAAAGGATAAAGTAATATGTCGTATTTCGAGATAAAAGGAGTAATACCTCCAGTTATAACACCTTTCAAAGGAAATGATGAAGTTGATTACGAAAAGTTTTCGAGCAATATAAGAAAATGGAATAAAAAAGAATTAGCTGGAGTTTTAGTTCTTGGTTCTAATGGAGAAACTGCATATCTTAGAGAAGAAGAAAAACTTGAATTAATAAAATTAGCAGTTGAAAACACGGATGATGACAAAATTGTAATGGTAGGTACTGGATTGGAATCTACAAAGATGACTATTGAATTAACAAACAAAGCAGCTGATTTAGGAGCTGATTGTGCACTTCTTTTAACACCTAATTACTACGAAGGGAAAATGGGAGATGAGGCACAGATAGATTATTTCAATGAAGTTGCAGATAACACTAAAATTCCAATACTTATATACAATGTAACTAAATTCACACATATAAATATATCACCAAAAGTTATTAGTGAATTAAGCAAACATAAAAACATCATAGGCATGAAAGATAGTTCTGGAGACGTTAAGCAGTTGATACAATTTATGAATGCCGGGCTAGATAAAGACTTTAACTTACTTGTAGGAACGGCATCAGCATGGTATCCAGCACTTGCTGTTGGAGTAAAGGCGTCTGTAATGGCTCTTGCTAACTGTTGTCCCGATGAGTGTATAGAAATTCAGAATCTTTATGAAGAAGGCAACTTAGAAAAATCTTTAGAATTATATAAAAGAATGTATCCTGTAAATTCAGCAGTAACGGGTGGATACGGAATAGCCGGACTTAAATATGTTTGTGATATGTTGGGCTTTGAAGGTGGATTCACTAGAAAACCACTACTTCCTTTAAAGAATAAAGAAAAAGATGAGCTTAATCAAATAATTAAAAAAGCAGAATTGATCTAAAAAAAATTCAAATATTAAAAACCCGCACTTTTTAAAAAGTGCGGGTTTTTAATATTTAAGTCTCATTACTTATTAATTTGTATAATTATCCTAAGAATAATTTTAAATCGTCTTCTACTTCACCTATTCCAGCAATTCCGAATTTATCAACTAATACATTTGCAACATTTTCCGATAAGAAGGCTGGAAGTGTTGGGCCTAAGTGAATATCCTTAACGCCCAGTGATAGTAATGCTAGCAGTACTATCACAGCTTTTTGCTCATACCATGCAATATTATAAGATATTGGAAGGTCATTTATATCATTTAATTCGAAAATTTCTTTAAGTTTAAGGGCTATTACTGCTAAAGAGTAAGAGTCATTACATTGGCCGGCATCTAATACTCTTGGAATTCCACCTATGTCACCTAAATTAAGTTTGTTATATCTATACTTTGCACATCCAGCAGTTAATATAACAGTATCTTCTGGTAGTTTTTCAGCAAATTCAGTATAGTACTCTCTAGACTTCATTCTACCGTCGCAACCAGCCATTACAAAGAATTGCTTAATAGCTCCGGATTTAACAGCTTCAACAACTTTATCAGCAAGTTCTACTACCTGGTTATGTGCAAATCCACCAACAATTTTTCCTGTTTCTATTTCTTCTGGTGATTTCAAACTTTTGGCTTGTTCTATTATTATTGAAAAATCTTTTTTTCCATTTTCATCAGGTACTATGTGTTCGCATCCAGGAAAACCTGCTGCACCAGTAGTATATATTCTACTTTTAACCTCATCAGATTTAGGTGGAACTATACAGTTAGTAGTAAATAATATTGGTCCGTTAAAAGTTTCGAATTCTGTAATTTGTTTCCACCAAGAACCACCGTAGTTTCCTACGAAATTATCATATTTTTTAAATGCTGGATAGTAATGACCTGGTAGCATTTCACCGTGAGTATAAACATCTACTCCTGTTCCTTTAGTTTGTTCTAGAAGCATTTCTAAATCAACTAAATCGTGTCCTGATATTAATATTGCAGGATTATCTTTAACTCCTATATTTACTTCTGTGATTTCAGGATTTCCGTATTTAGAAGTATTTGCTTCATCCAATAATGCCATAGCTTTAACACCGTATTCTCCTGTTTTAAGAGTAAGAGCTGTGAGATCATCAGCTGATAGACTATCATCTAATGTAGCAGCTAAAGCTTCGTATACAAAATCGTAAATTTCACCTTCTTCTTTTCCAATATTAACTGCGTGCTCAGCATAAGCAGCTAAACCTTTGAGTCCGTAGGTAATAAGCTCTCTTAAAGAACGTACATCAACATTTTCAGTTGCTAAAACTCCTACTTCATCACTATTTGCTTTTTCTTCCATTTCATCACTTGTAGATACCTGGAAGGTTGCAGAATCATGTAATTCATCTAAGTCTAAATCCTTAACCAATTCATCTCTAAGGGAAAGCATTTTTTTGATTTGATTTTCAACAGCCTTTCTATCAAAGTTAGCATTAGTTATGGTCATGAATAAACTAGTAAGCATTTCATGGTTTAATTCATTAAGGGTCTTAACATCTAAATCACCCTTTTTTACTATTTGTGAGATTCCTTTAGTAGTGTAGATTAATAAATCTTGAATATTTGCAACATCATCCTTCTTACCGCAAACACCAACTACTGTACAGCCTTCGTTTTTAGCTGTTTCTTGACACTGGTAACAAAACATACTCATTAAATTTTACCTCCTAAAATTTTTATTCTTTATAATTAAACGGACTTGGAGCTTTTATAACGAAAATTTCTAATACTTCATCATCTTTGTTTCCAACATCCATTTTTGTACCATAAGGAATGTTAATTATTTTACCGCTATTATATTTATGTGGTTCTTGTTCACCTAGCTGTAATGTCAGTTGACCTTTAATTACTATCATATACACGTTTGAGTTTGCGTTGTGTACAGGTAGTCCTTCATCTTTAGGAAAAATCATGTGATTTAAGTCTACATTTCCATCGCTAATAATTTTTTCAATTAATTTGCTATCTCCATTGCTGAAATTAAAATCTTTTTCTATCAATTTGTTCACCTCTCTAAATTATTATTGTTTATTTATTTATAGTATAGTATAATACAGATAGTTAATCGGTAACAAATGTTACGAAAAGGAGTGGAACTTAAATATGTATCAAAATTATTCTAATATACTTGAAAAAGTTGATTTATTTAATGATATAACTTTTTCAGAACTTGAAAATATGTTTTTTTGCCTAAGACCTTTAATAAAAGAATATAAAAAAGATGAAATTATAGCTCTTGAAGGTGATGATATTAAAAACTTTGGAGTTCTTCTTCAAGGTAAGCTTATGCTTTACAAAGAAAAATTTGATGGAACTAGAGTACTTTTAAAGGCCGTCTATCCAGGACAACTTTTTGGTGAAATAGCTTCATTTTCAGAAAAAAGAAAATGGCCTGCTCAAGTTCAAGTAGCTAAAAATTCAACGGTGATGTTTATGCCGCCTGAAAAAATTACCAACACCTGTACGAATCTATGTAGAGGACACAGAATCCTAACACTAAATATGATAAAGATAATATCTAAAAAAGCTATAAATTTAAATAAAACTATAGAATATCTATCTGTAAAAAGCATTCGTCAAAAAATAACCTATTACCTCCTTGACCAATATAAGAAAAATAATTCGAAAAATTTTATGTTAGACATGAATAGAAATGAACTTTCCGATTTTCTAAACGTTACAAGACCATCACTATCCCGAGAAATGGCAAATATGAAAAAAGAAGGACTGATAGATTATCACAGATCTTCTATAAAATTATTGGACATTGATAGCTTAAGTTCCATAGTATAGTTCATTATATATTTATCCATATTTATAAAAAATATACAAGAAACCCTTGCTATATACCCTGACGGGGTATATAATGTTAAAAAGACTATGGAGGTTTTAAATGGCAAAGAAAAAAGTAGCTTATATTAAACAAAACACATGTGACAGGTCACCATTTTGTCCTGTCAAAAGAATTTGTCCCCAAAAAGCACTAAAAAGAAAAGGATTTTTCGGGCCTCTCGAAATAGATGAAGAAAAATGTACCGGTTGCGGAACCTGTATACAGTACTGCCCTCACGGAGCTGTAAAAATGAAAAAAGCAAAAGCAAGTTAGGGACAAATAACCTTTTTATTTTTTAATAAAAGGGTTATACTTATGTTGAGGTGAAATAAAATGAAGAAATTTGAAGATATACTTTTTTACATAGCAATTGTTTTTTCAGGATACACTCTTTACAAGGTTTACATGGCAAATAAAGCTGTACCAGATGGTATGTGTCCTATAAACAACTATATTGGATATATATATATATCTATTGGATTGGCAGCAATTTACTTTGTTGTTTCATTTATAAATAAAAGAAAAATTGCAGAAGACAAATAAAAATTAAATAAAGATTTATAATTGAAAATTTGCTACCTTAAAAATATTATGTTAGAATTTTAAATTGCAGATTATATAATAAGGATATAAATAATGAATAAAAACAGTAAAGCATTAGGGGAAGAAAATATAGGAAAGTTACTTAAAAAATTATCTGTACCTGCAACTATGGGCATGATGGTTAATGCTCTATACAATCTTGTAGATACAATTTTTTTGGGTAGATTTGTAGGAGTGGATGCAATTGGAGCCTTAGCTATTGCTTTCCCATTACAGATGATAGTATTAGCTTTTGGTATTATGGTTGGAATTGGTACTGCAAGCGCAGCCTCTAGAGCATTGGGAGCAGGAGAAGTAGAGAAAGCCGACCATATTGTAGGAAATGCATTTTTATCAATCATTATTATAGGAATTCTATTAGTAACTTTAGGGAGATATTTTTTGAGCCCTATACTACTATTATTTGGAGCAACAGAAAATTTATTGCCACTAGCCTATGATTATATGAATATTATTTTATTAGGAAGTGTTTTTCTTACAATTCAAATAGTTTCAAACAATGTAATTCGTTCCGAAGGAAATGCAAAAGTAGCAATGATATCTATGATGATTGGAACTGGTTTTAATATTTTTATGGATCCAATATTTATAGAAGTACTAGGATTTGGCATTAAAGGGGCTGCAATTGCAACTATAATAGGACAAACTCTAGGGTTTATGTATGTTATGAATTACTTTTACAGAGGAAATAGTAATTTTAAAATTATGCCTCATCATTTAAAGCCTAACTTTGAGTATATAAAAGAAATATTCTCAGTAGGATTTCCTACATTTATGAGAAATGTTGCTGGAAGTGTTTTAGCAATTGTTGCAAATAATTCTCTTGGATATTACGGAGGAGATATTGCTTTAAGTGTATATGGTGTGATTCAGAGAGTATTAAGATTTGCTCTTATGCCTATGTTTGGTATAGTTCAGGGTTTCCAACCTATAGCAAGCTATAACTATGGAGCTAAAAATTACAAGAGAGTAAAAGAGGTTATAAAGGTAGCATTAAAGGCTTTAGTAATATATGCAACGATAAGTATTATATTGGTCCAGTTATTTCCAGAGTTAATAATAAGCTTGTTCAATAAAGATCCAGAACTAATAAGTTTAGGTAAAAAAGCATTAAGGGTAGTTACGATGATGATGCCTTTAATTGGAGTGCAGGTTCTTGCAGGATCAATGTATCAGGCACTAGGCAAACCTAAACCGGCTTTAATAGTTTCTATGTCTAGACAGACATTGTTTCTAATACCACTCATATTAATACTGCCAAGTTTTTTTAACATGGGTCTAATGGGGGTTTACTGGGCATTTCCAATGGCCGATTTTCTATCAATAATTTTAAGTGGTTATATGCTGAGAAGACAGATGAAAATATTAGACGGAAAAATTTCTCTCCAAGAATAAAAACTGCTGAATAATTCAGCAGTCAAAATTTTTATTTAAAAATAAGCTTAGCTAAAAATGGTTTTTTAATAGTAATAGCTTTCACTGGACATAATTCTTGACAGCAAAAGCAGCTTATGCATTTGTCGTAATCTACTTCAGGTTTTTTGTCTATCATCTGAATAGCTACTGGTGGACAGTTTGCAGCACAGTCACCACAACCTACGCAGATGTCGTGATGAAAAATTGGCTTGGATTTCAATCTATCTACTAAAAGATTCATAATAGGTTTTGGAATGTTTCTAAGGTTTCCGCTGTTAGCGGGAGCTTTTTTGAAATCTGTAACTATTAAATTTTTAATATTCTCTCCTAATATGTCTTTAGTAAAATCAAAATTTTCAATTAAATCTCTGTTTGCAGCTATTCTTAAAGTAGGAACCTCTTCAATATCTAGATCTATAATTTTGCAAGCTGCTAGATCAAGATAATGAGGGTTTTCTGAAGCTAGTAATAAACCTAAATGTCTTTTGCTACCACCTGAAGGTCCAGCACCCTCCATAGCATCTATTCCATCCATTATATGAAGAGATGGTTTTACACACTCACATATATCAATAAGAGAATTTGCAAAATCATTAATGTCCGGCATTTTGACGTGGTATTCTGCTTTATTAGTTCCTGGAACAAGACCGAATAAGTTTTTAACAGCTCCAGTGAAAACAGCAAAACCATGAGTTTTTAATTTGGAAACATTTATAATTTTATCTACATCATTAATCATATCAGTTAATAGAATATTATTTAAAATAACACCTTCTTTAAATTCTTTAGTGAAGGAGCCAAAATTGGAGTTTAGTTCAGTGTTTTTTATACTAGATGCTTCCGTCATACCGGTACTATTATAAATAGTACTTAACATAAGATTGTTAAAAGGGCCACCAGGACTATCCCCTATTAAAACAGTGCCACCCTGGTCAACTATAATTTCTGCTAGGGCTTTTATTATATTAGGATGAGTTGTTGTAGCTTCTTCCGGCTTTTTTTTCATTAATAGATTGGGTTTCAGAAGGATTTTTTCACCGGGGTTTATGAATTTTTCAACTCCACCTAAATTATCTAAGGTTTTCAATAATGTTTCTTTTGTTTTATTATAGTCATAATTATCTTGTTTTATTATAGATACTTTCATAAGCACCTCCATATTTTATAATACTCATTATATATTTTTTAATTAAAGAAGTAAAATATAAAAAAATGAAAGAAATTAAGATTATTATAAGACAGAGGTAGTATCATAAACAAATAGGTATAATTTATAGAATTTATTAAGTGTTTATAATAATTTCCTCATATACTTGACGAAAATATATATAAAATATAAAATATGATTACGAACGAATGTTCAGAGGTGAAATAATTTGAATAAATTTAAAGTAAACGCAGACTTTAAGCCTACGGGAGATCAACCTAAGGCAATAAAAAAATTAACAGAAGGTATAAATAAAAATAAAAAATTCCAAACACTGCTGGGAGTTACTGGTTCCGGTAAAACATTTACTATGGCAAATATAATAGAAAATGTACAAAAACCAACTTTAGTAATGGCTCACAACAAAACTTTAGCGGGACAGCTTTACAATGAATTCAAAGATTTTTTTCCTGATAATGCAGTTGAGTATTTTGTTAGTTATTATGATTATTATCAACCGGAAGCCTATGTACCTTCATCAGATACATACATAGAGAAGGATGCTTCAGTAAATGATGAAATAGATAAATTAAGACACTCGGCTACTGCATCTCTATTTGAAAGAAGAGACGTTATTATAGTGGCCTCTGTATCATGTATATATGGACTTGGTAGTCCTATTGATTATGAGAATTTAGTTATATCATTAAGACCTGGTATGATTAAAGAAAGAGATGAAATAATAGAAAAATTAATAGAGATACAGTACAGTAGGAATGATATAAATTTTACAAGAGGTACATTTAGAGTACGAGGAGATGTTCTGGAAGTATTTCCAGCTTCATCATCAGAACAAGCAGTTAGAATAGAATTTTTTGGTGATGAGATAGATAGAATAACAGAGGTAAATTCTCTTACGGGAGAAGTAATAGGAAGAAGAAAGCATATATCTGTTTTTCCAGCCTCTCACTATGCTACTACAGAGGAAAATATAAAAAGAGCAGTTAAAGATATTGAAATAGAATTGCAAGAAAGATTGGAAGTACTTAGAAAAGAAGATAAATTAGTTGAAGCTCAAAGACTTGAGCAAAGAACAAGATATGATATAGAAATGCTTAGAGAAATGGGCTTTTGCACAGGTATCGAAAACTATTCTAGACATATAAACAATTTAAAACCGGGACAAAGACCTTATACTCTTATAGATTACTTTCCTGATGATTATCTAACAATAATAGACGAATCCCATATGACGGTACCACAAGTTAGAGGGATGTATAATGGAGATAGGTCGAGGAAGCAAACTCTAGTTGACTTTGGATTTAGACTTCCATCTGCTTTGGATAATAGACCTTTAAAATTTGAAGAATTCGAAGATAAGATTAATACAGCAACCTTTGTAAGTGCTACTCCAGGACCATATGAAGAAGAACACTCTGAAAATATAGTAGAGCAAATAATTAGGCCGACAGGTCTTATAGATCCGGAAATCCAAGTAAGACCTGTAAAAGGACAGATTGATGATTTATCAGAGGAGATAAGGAAAGTAACAGAGAAAAATCAAAGGGTACTAATTACTACCTTAACTAAAAAAATGTCCGAAGATTTAACATCTTACTATAAAGAAATGGGAATTAAGGTCAGATATCTACATTCTGATATAGACACTTTAGAAAGAATGGAAATAATAAGAGATCTAAGACAGGGAAAATTCGATGTTCTCGTTGGAATTAACCTACTAAGAGAGGGCCTAGATTTACCTGAAGTATCTCTTATAGCAATATTGGATGCAGATAAAGAAGGGTTTTTAAGATCTGAAACTGCTTTAATACAAACGATAGGTAGAGCAGCAAGGAATTTAGATGGTAGAGTAATCATGTATGCTGATAATATGACTGGCTCGATGACAAGAGCAATTTATGAAACAAATAGAAGAAGAAAAATTCAGGAAGAATACAATAAGAAAAACAATATTCAGCCTAAATCAATAATTAAAAACGTAAAGGAAGTAATGAAGGCAACTATAGCGGCTGAAGAGGAAGAAGAATACAAAACAGAGAAAATACAACTATCATCAAAAGCAGATATTGATAAAAGAATAAAACAACTTGATGAAAAGATGATGGTATCAGCTTCTAAACTAGAATTTGAGAAGGCAGCAAGATATAGAGACGAAATAAATGAACTTAAAAAATTAAAGAAAAGATTTTAAAGGAATAGGAAGGATTTATGAGAAAAAATATATATATTAAGGGTGCTAAAGAGCATAATTTAAAAGATGTAAATGTAGAATTACCAAGAGATAAAATGATAGTCTTTACTGGTATTAGTGGATCAGGAAAATCTTCACTAGCTTTCGATACTATATATGCTGAAGGACAAAGAAGATATGTTGAAAGCTTATCTTCTTATGCGAGACAGTTTTTAGGGCAGATGGAAAAACCAAATGTCGAATACATAGAAGGTTTATCTCCGGCTATTTCTATAGATCAAAAAACTACAAACAACAATCCAAGATCTACTGTAGGTACAGTAACGGAGATTTATGATTATATGAGGTTGTTATATGCGAGAGTTGGAACACCCCACTGTCCCAATTGTGGTAAGGAAATTACCTCACAATCTTTAGATCAAATAGTAGATAAGGTTATGGAATTAGAAGAAAGAACAAAAATACGACTGTTAGCACCAGTAGTTAGAGAACAAAAAGGAACCCATAAAAAACTTTTAGAAAGAATTAAAAAAGAAGGGTTTGTTAGAGTAAGAGTAGACGGTGTAGAATATGAAATTGAAGATAAAATTGTTCTAGATAAGAATGTTAACCATTCAATAGAGGTTATTGTAGATAGAATTATAGTTAAGGAAGGCATAACAAGAAGGCTTACAGATTCAGTAGAAACCTGTCTGGAATTAGCTGAAGGACTGGTCATAATAGATGTAATAGATGGGGAAGAAATACTTATGAGCACCCATTTTGCTTGTATTGATTGTGGAATAAGTATTGGAGAGATTTCAACAAGAATGTTTTCTTTCAACAATCCTTTTGGCATGTGTGAAAGCTGTCACGGATTAGGAGTAGAAAAAAATATAGATGTAAATCTAGTTATACCCAATAAAGACCTTACTATAGGAGAAAGAGCTATAGATCCATATGGAACTACTAGAGATGGATACTACTATCAAATATTTAGCACCTTAGCTGATTATCACAATTTTGATATCAATAAACCCATTAAAAAAGCTCCTGAAAAATTCATGGAAGAACTTCTCTACGGTACAAAAGGTAGAGAACTTGAAATTAAATTTAATAGTAAGTTCAAAGGTGAAACAGTTATAGCTAAGCCCTTTGAAGGTGTAGTAAATAACTTAGAAAGAAGATATAAAGAGACTGGATCAAAAAGCATTAAAGATTGGATAGAAGGATATATTAACGAGACGCCATGTAAGTCCTGCCATGGTCAAAGATTAAACCCTATAAGTTTGGCTGTAACAATAGAAGGCAAAAATATTATAGAATTAACAGATTTATCAATAAGTGAACTTTACGAATTTATTTCAAATCTTGAGCTTGACGAAAGAAAGAAATTTATAGCAGAACAAATTGTAAATGAAATAAAAGTTAGAGTTAAATTTTTATTAGACGTAGGTCTGGATTATCTTACCTTAAGCAGAAATGCCGGAACTTTATCAGGAGGAGAATCTCAGAGAATAAGATTAGCCACCCAAATAGGAGCTAGTTTGGTAGGGGTTCTTTATGTTCTAGACGAACCAAGTATAGGTTTACACCAGAGGGATAATAAAAGACTTATAAAAACATTGAGAAATTTAACGGATATTGGGAACACCCTTATAGTAGTAGAACATGATGAAGAAACTATTGAAAGTGCAGATTGTATATTAGATATAGGTCCTGGAGCAGGGATACACGGAGGAGAGATAGTAGCACAAGGTTCAGTAGATGACATAGTAAATTGTGAAAGATCTATAACAGGTCAATACTTAAGCGGGAAGAAAAAAATTCCTATTCCTAAAAAAAGAAGATTAAAAAACGGGAAATATATTACAGTAAAAGGAGCAGAAGAAAATAATTTAAAAAATATTGATGTAAAATTTCCACTAGGTATATTTACGTGTGTTACAGGAGTATCAGGTTCTGGCAAAAGTTCTTTAGTAAATGAAATATTATATAAAGGACTAAGAAGTAAAGGACCAAGATCTCGAATAATTCCAGGAAAACATAAAGAAATTAAAGGTTACGAGAATATAGATAAGATAATAAATATAGATCAATCTCCTATAGGAAGAACCCCTAGATCAAATCCAGCTACATACACGAAGGTTTTTGATGATATAAGAGATGTTTTTGCCATGACTCAGGAAGCGAAAGTTAGAGGATACAATAAAGGAAGATTTTCTTTCAACGTTAAAGGGGGAAGATGTGAAGCTTGTAAAGGTGATGGAATAAATAAAATAGAGATGCATTTCTTGCCGGACGTATATGTTCAGTGCGAGGTTTGTAAAGGTAAGAGATACAATAGAGAGACTTTAGAAGTAAAGTACAAAGGCAAAACTATAAGCGATGTTTTAGATATGACTATTGAGGAAGGTTTGGATTTTTTCAGCAACATACCTAAAATCAAAAGAAAATTAAAAACTATGTTTGATGTTGGATTAGGTTATATTAAATTAGGACAGCCATCACCTCAGTTATCTGGTGGTGAAGCTCAGAGAATCAAACTAGCTTCCGAATTAGGTAAAAGAAGTACTGGAAAAACCTTTTATATACTTGATGAACCTACAACGGGCTTACATATGGCTGATATACACAAACTGGTAGAGGTTTTAAGTAAGTTAGTAGATGCAGGAAATACGGTTGTAGTAATAGAGCATAATTTAGATGTTATTAAGACTGCCGATTATTTAATAGATTTAGGACCAGAAGGTGGAGATGGTGGAGGACAGATAGTATTTCAAGGCACTCCAGAGAAAATAATTGAAGATAAAAATTCATTCACCGGCGAATACTTAAAAAAAATATTAGAGTAATATGAAACCATGAAAATAAATTTATATGGTTTCATTAAATCTGAGTTCTCAATGTTGAAAAGAAAAAAGATAAGGGGTATAATTTAGATATAAGGGGGATAAAAAATGGAAAAACTTTTCAAAGAAAAAAGAGAATTATTAGATAAACTCCCAATAGGAATTGCAAAATGCAAGTCGATAATAGAAGATAATGTAAACGACTTCATAATAGAGGATAGCAATGATACCCTATGTAAAATGGCTGAAAAAAAGAGTTATGAATTTTTGAATGAAAAATTCACAAAGGCGTTTCCTAAAGCCAAGGATTCTTTATTTGACTGGGTAAAAATATTTAATGAAGTAGCTATTACTCAAAAAGATAAGACTATTGAACAGTATTTCGAGGTATTCGAAAAATATTTAAGGATTGAGATTACTAGTATTGAAAAAGGATACTTTTATTTAATAATTGAGGACATATCTTTGAAGAAGGGATTTAATGATCTTCTTCTAGAAAAACAACTTGAAGTAGAATATTTAGAAGAAGAATTGAGAAATAAATCCAAAAAAGACTCTCTTATAGATGTATATAATCAACAAGTTATGATAAAAAAATTAAAATTCAAAATGGAAAATTTTAAAAAGGATGGAGAATCACTTTTTTGTGCAATTCTCAACATTGATAAATTTGATGATTTGAATTATAAATATACTATTGAATTTAGCGACACAGTACTTAAAGAAGTTGGAGAAGTATTAAAAAAATCGATAAGAAAAATAGATGTCCTAGGAAGAATTGGGAATGACGAATTTTTAATTATAATGCCTAACATTACAATAGATATTGCTAAGATAGTAGTAAACAAAATAAAAAGTCAGATAAGGACGGATATAAAATCTCTACCCAAAGGAGAATTGACTATAAGTGGTGCGATTGAAGAGTATGAGGGGGAATCTTTAGAAGAATACTATCAAAGGTTAAAAAACAGTGTAAAGAAAGCTAAAAAAAGAGGAAGAGATACAGTGTTATTATAAAAAACTCCATGAAATTATGGAGTTTTTATAAAGGTGGTAATATGTTTAATAAAAAAGAAGAACTTAATAAACTTCCAGATAGTCCTGGAGTTTATATGATGAAAGATGACATGGATAATATAATCTATGTTGGAAAGGCTAAAAATTTAAAAAAAAGAGTCCGACAGTACTTTCAATCTTCAGGACATTCATTAAAAATAGGAAAAATGATAAGCAAGATAGAGAGCTTTGAATACATTATCACTGATAATGAAATCGAAGCTCTAATTTTAGAGTCGAACTTAATAAAAAAGAATAGACCTAAATATAACACCTTACTAATGGATGACAAACACTACCCCTATATAAAAGTGACTGTAAGGGAAGATTTTCCTCGCATAATAAAGGTTAGAAAAATACAAAAAGATAAAAACAAATATTTTGGTCCTTATGTAAATACCTATTCAGTAAACAAGACTATAGAAGCATTAAGGGATATTTTCAAAATTAGAACCTGCAGAATAAATATAAAGACCGGTAATGAAAGAAAAAGACCCTGCTTAAACTACTATATAAAAAGGTGTTATGGACCCTGTGTCGGAAATATTAATAAAGAAGATTACAGAAAAATGATTGATGAAGCTTTAGATATTTTAGATGGAAAAGAAAATAAAATTATTAGTATTTTAGAAGGAAAAATGATGAAAGCTTCTGATGATTTAAAATTTGAGTTAGCAGCTGAGTTTAGAGATAAAATAGAATCAATAAAAAACATTAATGAAAAACAAAAGATAACTTCTACAAAACTTGTTGATCTTGATGTTATAGGAATGGCATTAGGTGATGATAAAGCTGTAGTAGAAATATTTTTTGTTAGAAATGGAAAAGTACAGGGAAAAGAAGATTATATACTGCAGTATAATGGAGAGGAAAAGAAAGATGTAATAGAAGCTTTCTTAAAACAGTTTTATTCCGGTTCTGTGTATGTACCTAGAGAAATATATATACAGGAAGAAATTGAGGATAAAAAACTTATCGAAAGATGGCTTGGAGATAAAAGGGGTGGAAAAATAGAAATAAAAGTACCAATTAAAGGAGATAAAAATATGCTCCTTAAAATGGTTAGAAAAAATGCCTTTGAAAAACTTCATAAAAACTTCGATAAAATAAAAAAAAGAAAAGAAGATTCAAAAGAATCTGTAGAAGAGCTGGAAAAACTAATGAATTTGGAAAAAACAGTAGATAGAATTGAAGCTTTTGATATATCTAATATCCAAGGAGTAGAAAATGTTGGATCAATGGTGGTTTTTGTAGATGGTATACCTAAAAAAAGTGACTATAGAAGATTTAGAATAAAAACAGTCTACGGTCCTAATGATTATAAAAGCATGGAAGAGATGCTTGATAGGAGAATAAGTAGAGGATTAAAAGAAAAAGCTAATGTAATAAAAGGTAAAAGCTTTGATAAACTTCCAGATCTAATTTTAATAGATGGTGGGAAAGGACAGATTAATATTGCTGAAGAAGTTCTATACAATTATGGTGTAGATATACCGGTGTGCGGAATGGTTAAAGACGATAAACATACTACGAGAGGATTAATTTATAATAATAAAGAGTTTAAAATAAGTAAAAATTCAAGTATATATAGATTAATAGCTTCAATACAAAATGAAGCTCATAGATTTGCCATAACTTATCATAAAAATTTAAGAAGCAAGAATGCATTTAAATCTGAACTTGATGATATTCCGGGTGTAGGAGAAAAAAGAAAACTTAATTTGCTTAAAAAATTTAAATCAGTTGAAAAAATTAAAGAAGCAACTTATGAAGAACTTTTAGATACTGAAGGAATGAATAGGAAAGTCGCTAAGGAAGTTATAAAGTTTTTTGAGAATTAGATTATTTACTTTTAAGTATAAATAATGAGTTAAATCTTCTCTCTTAAAATAGTTTATATTTTCTTGACTTACACCGTCTAATATAATTAGTATAGTATTCATTTTATTTAGCTACTTCCTTTAATTTATTAATCAAAACAATGTTATCTTCTTTGCTTTTTACAGCTATTCTATAAAAGTTTTCATTTAGTCCTTTGTAGTTGGAACAACTTCTTATTAGTATATAATTTTTTTCTAAAAGCTCTTTTAAGTTAATATTTTTATTAACTCTAAATAGTATGTAATTTACCTCTGAGTTGTAAACCTTAAAACCTAAATTTGTTAATTCATGAGTAAGATATTTTCTTTGGGTTTCAATATAAGAAGTAGTTTCACTAACATACTTTTCTTCTTTAAGAGCAGATATACCACAAGCTTCAGCTGCAGCAGATATATTCCAGGGTGGTTCGTTTTTTTTCGGAAGAAAATCCATAAAGGATTAATCAATTACAACATAGGTATTAGTTTTGAGAGCCTTTTTTAATATAGATTCCATTAATTCTTTTTGAGCAATTCTTCCTGTAGGATTATTTGGATTACATATAAACAACATATCTAAGTCGGCAGTAATAAGATTGATGAAATCCTCATCTAAATCGAAATCTTTTTCTTCCTTTAGGTAGTAATAGGAGATATCTGTTTCTATAACATTTAAAGCCTCTTAATATTCTCCAAAGGTAGGAGAAGTTAAAAGAGCTTTTTGAGGTTTCAAAGAAATCACTATTCTGTAAATTGCTTCGGAAGCTCCATTGGAAATAAAAATCCAATCCTCAGAAATATTTTCGTAATTACCAATTTCTCTTGAAAGTTTTCTTAATCTTGGGTCTGGGTACCTATCACAAGCTTCTAAAGATTTTAAGTAAGCCTGTTTAACATTCTTTCGAATTCCTAAAGAGTTAATATTTGATGAAAAATCTAGAATTTTATCTTCATCTACATTAATTTTTTTTGCAGTAGAATATATGTCCGCACCGTGTTCGTATTTAATCATATAAATTCCTTTTTTAGTTTATAAAACTAATAATTAATAAAGATAATACCAGAGATAAAAATGAGGTTATATACATTAGCTTAAAGATTTTTAGAATGTCTTTAGGGTCGGAATTATTTTTGTTATCACCAATATAATGATACCTCTAATAATCTCCTTTGAAATAAAAAATCTCCCATTAAATGGAAGATAAATGAGTTAAAAGCATTTAATAATTAAATTAAATAGAATTACTGCTTTTAAAAAGACTATCCTCCCGAAAATCTTTTCGACAAAATTTGGCAGGTCTCCTGACTATCGGATCATTTAAATTCTCGCCTTCCCATTTAAGCAGTGGCTTTGAGATTTATCACCTTTACAGTAGCGGGGGCTGTAACAGATTTTACTGTTTTCCCTATTAAAACATAGTTACCAAATTTTAATTTTCAATTAAAACAATTATACAAAGGTTAAAATAAATTGTCAATTAAGTTTACATACATAATTAGCTATAAATATTTAAAAAAAGCTGAAAATAAGATATAATTAAAAGTATACAAAAGAAAAGAGGTGGAAAATGAATTCAGTTACGATAAGAGAAATAATTAGGGGACTAGATCTTGAAGTTTTACACTTACCTGAAAAAGAAATAAGAATACATAATGATGAATTAATAAGACCGGGATTGCAATTATCAGGATACTTCGATATGTTTGCATATGAGAGAATTCAAATATTTGGAAAAACAGAATCAAACTATGTTGAAACCCTTGATCAAAACAACAAAATAAATCGAATAGACAAAATCTTTTCCTACCCTATACCTGCTGCTATAGTATGTTCAAATATGAATATTGATAGTGTAATGATATACTGTGCTAAAAAACATGATAGACCTCTACTTAGAACAAAAGATAGTACTACAAAATTAATAAGCAGATTGGATAATTTCTTAGAGGCAAAATTAGCACCGGAGATAACTGTTCATGGCGTAATGGTTGAAGTCTACGGCATAGGAATATTATTAACTGGTAAAAGTGGTATAGGAAAAAGCGAAACAGCTCTGGAACTTGTTAAAAGAGGTCATAGATTGGTTTCAGATGATGCTGTTATAATAAAATTAAAAGGAAATACTTTAGAATGCACTTCGCCGGAAATAACAAGACACCTTTTAGAAATAAGAGGAGTTGGTATACTGGATATTAATCATCTTTATGGAGTAGGCTCTATTAGATTAAGACAAAAGTTAAATGTAGTAATTAATTTAGAAGAATGGGATCAAAATAAAGATTACGACAGATTAGGATTTGATGAAAAACATATACAAATTTTAGGAAAAAATATTAGAAAAATGGATGTGCCTGTTAGAACAGGTCGAAATATAGCTATGATAGTTGAAGTAGCTGCTATGAGTATTAGACAAAAAATTCTTGGTTACAATATAGAAGAAGAATACAATAAAAGATTTGAAAACTTTAATAAAAACAAAAAATCGTGAATTGTATTTTTATTAATCATATAATTAATATTTAAATTCTAAATGAGAAATAAAATATTAAAACAAAAAAAATGAATTATATAAAGTATTACTTGCAAAAAAAATATTATTAAAATTAAACAATTGTATTCAATCTAATACAATTGGAGAGACTTATACTGCTTAATATTGTTAATAAGAAAAAGTATATAAAAAAAAGAAATAAAAAGATTTAAAATATAAAAAATGAAGGAAATAAAGTTTTTAGCTTCTTATTTCACATAAAAACAAGTCGAATATTAAACAAATTATTAAATAATAAAAAGGTTTTCTTTTACTATTGACTAAATTTAAAATGCAAGTTATACTTTAAATATAACAGTTTTGCACATTGTATACAATAATAGCCAAGGGGGTTACTAAAAATGGCAAAGAAAACGAAAACAATGGATGGTAATACGGCTGCAGCTTATGTTGCATACGCATTTACCGATGTAGCGGCGATTTATCCTATTACACCGTCATCACCGATGGCTGAACATATAGATGAATGGGCTGCCCACGGCCAAAAAAATATTTTTGGTCAAGAAGTAAAAGTGTCAGAATTACAATCCGAAGGTGGAGCATCTGGAGCGGTACACGGATCATTAGCAGCTGGAGCTTTAACTTCAACTTTTACAGCATCTCAAGGATTGCTATTGATGCTACCTAATATGTATAAAATTGCTGGTGAATTACTACCGGGAGTTTTCCATGTTAGTGCTAGAGCAGTAGCTGGACATGCATTATCAATATTTGGAGATCACTCAGATGTTATGGCAACTAGACAAACTGGATTTGCTCAATTAGCAGCAGGAAGTGTACAGGAAGTTATGGATTTAGCTGGAGTTGCACATCTTACTGCAATAAAAACTAGAATTCCTTTTGTTCATTTCTTTGATGGATTCAGAACATCTCATGAAGTTCAAAAAATAGAAACAATCGACTACGAGGATTTTGCAAAATTAGTGGATTATGATGCTGTTAAAGCCTTTAGGAAAAGAGCATTAAATCCTGAGCATCCAGTTACAAGAGGAACAGCTCAAAATCCTGATATATATTTCCAAGCTAAAGAATCAGCAAATAGTTTTTATACTGATATACCTGATGTAGTAGCAGACTACATGGAAGAAATCAATAAAATTACAGGTAGAGATTACAAACCTTTTAATTATTACGGAGCAGAAGATGCTGAATATGTTATAATTGCAATGGGTTCTGTAACTGAAACAGTAGAAGAAACAGTAGATTATTTAAACTCTAAGGGAGAAAAAGTTGGAATCGTTAAAGTACACTTATACAGACCATTCTCTGAAAAATACTTTTTCAACGTACTACCAAAAACAGTAAAAAGAATAGCTGTATTAGATAGAACTAAGGAAATTGGTTCTTTAGGGGAACCTCTTTACTTAGATATAAAAGCAATGTTCTACGATAAAGAAGAAAGACCTTTAATCGTTGGCGGAAGATATGGATTAGGTTCTAAAGATACAACACCAACACAAATTAAGGCTGTTTACGATAATCTAAAGGCTAATGAACCTAAAAACGGATTTACAGTAGGAATAATAGACGATGTAACTTTCACTTCTTTACTAGAAGGAGACACTATTGTTACATCACCAGAAAGCACTATTAAATGTAAATTCTGGGGATTAGGTTCCGATGGAACTGTTGGAGCTAACAAAAATGCGATTAAGATTATTGGTGATAATACTGATATGTATGCTCAAGGATACTTCTCATACGACAGTAAAAAATCTGGAGGAATTACAGTTTCTCACTTAAGATTTGGTAAAGAACCAATTAGATCAACATATTTAGTTAACCAAGCAGATTTTGTATCATGTTCACAACAATCATATGTTGATAAATATGACTTATTAAAAGGTCTTAAAAAAGGTGGAACTTTCTTACTCAATACAATATGGAACGAAAAAGAAGTAGAAGAAAATTTACCAGCAGATCTTAAAAAGTATATCGCTGAAAAAGACATAAATTTCTATACAATTAATGCTACTAAAATAGCAGAAGAAATAGGATTAGGCCATAGAACAAATATGGTAATGCAATCAGCATTTTTTGACTTAGCAAAGGTAATACCAAAAGAAGAAGCTATTGAGTATTTAAATAAAGCAGTCGAAGATACTTACGGTAAAAAAGGTGATAAAATAGTAACTATGAATAAAAAAGCTGTAGATAAAGGAATTTCAGAATTGGTTAAGGTTAATGTTCCAGAATCATGGAAAGGTTCTGAAGACGATTGTAAAGATGTTGAAACAGGTAAAGAAAAGCCAGAATTTATCAAAAATGTACTTGAGCCAGTAAATAGACAAGAAGGTGACAATTTACCTGTAAGTACTTTTGTAGGTAGAGAAGACGGTACCTTCCCACAGGGAACAGCAGCATATGAAAAAAGAGGTATAGCAGTAAATGTACCTGAATGGCAAATAGATAACTGTATTCAATGTAATCAGTGTTCATTTGTTTGCCCACACGCAGTTATAAGACCGTTCTTAGTAGATGAAGATGAAAAGAAAAATGCTCCGGAAGCTTTTGAAACTAAAAAAGCTATGGGCAAAGGATTAGAAGGATTGGAGTATAGAATCCAGATAAGTCCATTAGATTGTACAGGATGTGGGAACTGTGCAGATGTTTGTCCAGCTAAAGAAAAAGCATTAATAATGAAGCCTATTGAAACTCAGGTTGAAGTTCAATCACCAAACTGGGAATATGCTATGGACAATGTAAAAATTAAAGATACTCTAATGAACAAAGGAACAGTAAAAGGTAGCCAATTTGCACAGCCACTATTAGAATTCTCAGGAGCATGTGCTGGTTGTGGTGAGACACCTTATGCTAAAGCTGTAACTCAACTATACGGAGATAGAATGATTATAGCAAATGCAACAGGATGTTCTTCAATTTGGGGAGGATCAGCTCCTTCAACGCCTTATTGTCAAAATGCACAAGGAAAAGGACCTGCATGGGCTAACTCATTATTTGAAGATAATGCTGAATATGGATACGGTATGGCATTAGCTGTAAATGTAATTAGAGGCAGCATAGAAGATTCTATGAAGTCTATGATAGATAAAGATGTAGATACAGATATTAAAGAAGCATTAGAAGCATGGATAGAAGGAAAAGAAGATGCTGATGCATCAGAAAAAGCTACTGAAAAAGTATTAGCAGCTCTTGAAGGATTTGAACCATGTGAAGAATGTAAGAAAGACTACGAAAACATAATAGACAATAAAGATTACCTAATCAAAAAATCTGTTTGGATCTTCGGTGGAGACGGTTGGGCTTACGATATAGGATACGGTGGATTAGACCACGTATTAGCATCTGGAGACGATATAAATGTTATGGTATTTGATACGGAAGTTTATTCAAATACAGGTGGTCAGTCATCAAAAGCAACACCAACTGCAGCAGTAGCAAAATTTGCTGCATCAGGTAAAAAGGTTAAGAAAAAAGATTTAGGTATGATTTCAACAACATACGGATATATATATGTAGCACAAGTAGCTATAGGAGCAAATCAAAATCAATTTATGAAAGCTCTTAAAGAAGCAGAAAGCTACAAAGGACCTTCAATTATTATTGCATATGCTCCATGTATAAACCATGGAATTAAAGCAGGAATGGGTAAATCAATAGAGCAGGAAAAGAAAGCTGTAGAAGCTGGATACTGGCATCTATACAGATACAACCCACTATTAAAAGAAGAAGGTAAAAATCCATTTATTTTAGATTCAAAAGAACCAAAAGCTTCATTTAGAGAATTCCTTGAAAGTGAAGTTAGATATACATCACTTCAAAGAACATTCCCAGAAGTGGCTGAAGAATTATTCCAAGCAGCCGAAGTAGCAGCTAAGGAAAGATACGAAGGCTATAAAAGAATGGCAGAAATGAAGTATTAATTAATAAAAAAACAAAAAAAGTCCAGATTCAAACTGGACTTTTTTTACATCATAAACTAGGATTCTACCCATGTTTTAGATTTGTCTAAAGCTCTTTTCCAATTATAATAATAATTATCCGCTTTCTCTTTATCCATTTTTGGATTATATTCAGAGTTTATTGAGTTAATATTTTTAATTTCCTCCATTGATTTCCAAAAACCTACGGATAGACCTGCCAAATAGGCAGCACCTAATGCTGTAGTTTCGTAAACTTTAGGTCTAATGACTTTTTTGTTTAAAATATCAGATTGAAATTGCATTAAAAATTTATTGTTTGTAGCTCCACCATCAACTTTCAATAATTTTAATTCTATTCCTGATTCTTCAGTCATAGTATTAACAACATCTTTTGTTTGATAAGCTATAGATTCCAATGCTGCTCTTATAATATGGTTTTTACTAGTACTTCTAGTAAGTCCCACTATAGTTCCTCTTGCATACATGTCCCAGTGAGGAGCACCTAAGCCTGAAAAAGCAGGAACAAAATATACGCCTTCGTTATCATCTATTTTTTGAGCAAAATATTCACTATCTTCAGATTTATCTATTAGTCTCATTTCATCTCTTAGCCACTGCACAGCTGCACCAGCTATAAAAATAGAACCTTCTAAAGCATAAGTTATTTCACCATTTAATCCCCAGGCAATAGTACTAAGAAGTCCTTTATCAGAGTGTATAAGTTCATTTCCTGTATTCATAAGCATAAAGCATCCGGTGCCGTAGGTATTTTTAACAGTACCCTTCGTATAACAGCACTGTCCAAATAAAGCTGCCTGCTGATCTCCTGCTATTCCTGATATAGGTATTGATATATCTTTAAACAATTTGTCTGAAGTTTCACCGTAAATTTCCGAAGAATTTCTTACCTCAGGCAATAAATTTTGAGGAATATTTAACTCATCAAGGAGTTTTTTATCCCAGTCTAGATTTTTGATATTATATATCATTGTTCGAGAAGCATTGGAATAGTCAGTAATATGTACCTTTCTATTTGTAAGATTCCATATAAGCCAAGTGTCTATAGTTCCAAAAAGAAGATCTCCCTTAACAGCTTTTTCTCTTGCATCTGACACATTGTCAAGTATCCATTTGATTTTTGTACCTGAAAAATAAGCATCAATTACTAATCCTGTATTTTCTTTTACATACTTTTCTAAATCTTTTTCTTTTAAAGAATCACATATGGCAGCGGTTCTTCTACACTGCCATACTATAGCATTGTAGACTGGTTCACCAGTTTTTTTATCCCAGATAACAGTAGTTTCTCTTTGATTAGTTATTCCAATAGAAGCAATTTCTTCTGGGGAAATCCCTGCCTTTTTAACTACATCCTTAGCTGTGTCAAGTTGTGTTGTAAGTATTTCTATAGGGTCATGTTCTACCCAGCCGGACTTAGGGTATATTTGAGAAAATTCCTTTTGAGAAACTTCCACTATTTCTCCATTTTTATTAAATAAAATAGACCTTGAACTTGTAGTACCTTGATCTAAAGCTAATATATATTTCTTGTTCATAGAACACCTCTCCTAATTTTTGTAAAGAATTATTTGCTTTATTTTATCACAAATATCAATCTTTAAAAACAATATTTAAAAATAGGGTAAATGACCTTGAAAAAATCATTAAAAAGTTTATAATATTAATGTTGTATAAAAGGAGTAGACTATGAACACAATAATTCAGATAATAACTTTTTTATCAGATATCGTACTGCCTTTATTTTTAGGATATATTTTAGCTCACAAAAGTAAGGTAAAAAGATATCAAATGGAAAAGTTGTTAAAATTAAATATATATTTCTTATACCCTTTGTTGATAAGTTTAAGCACATGGATAGTTACGATAAATAAAGAACTTTTATGGTTGCCTGTTGTTGGATTACTTACGCCTATAATAGGAGGAGGTATAGGGTTTATAACAGGAAGAAAAAAATTTAATGATTCACTGGAAAGAGGAAGCTATACTATATCATATATGTTGTCAAATAGAGGAACTATTGGTGGATTGGTAGCATTTATAATTTTAGGAGAAATAGGTTATGGATACAATCAATTTTCGCTGATATTCAATACATTTACTCTATACATGATTGCATATCCTATAGCATCCTATTTCAGTCAAAAATCTAAAGGAACTATTGTAAAAATTAGAATTAGAGATATATTGTTTACTAGGAACCAAATACCTGTTTTAGGAATAATACTAGGAGTATCATTAAATTTACTAAAAATTCCTAGACCAATAATATTAGGAGGATTTTTCAATATTTTAATCCACATCGTTGCCTGGTGTGCATTACTACCTATAGGGATGAATATTGTTTTTAATTTTATAAAATAATAGTATGTATAAACATTATATGTTAAAATAATGAATAAAGAACTAACAGAGGAGATAACATTGAAATATAAGTTAAAAGAAGAACTTGAAAAAGAAATAAATGGATCAGTAAAAATAGATGAAAAAATGAATAATCATACATATTTTAAAACTGGAGGAAAGGCTGATTTATTTGTAGAGCCTGAATCCGTAGAAGAACTTAAAAAGGTTTTAAAAATAATTAAAGGTATGAATTATCCATATTATATTATAGGTAACGGAACAAACCTGCTTGTTTCTGACGATGGATATAGAGGAGCAATTGTAAAAATAGGAAATAAACTGAATTCAATAAAAATAAAAGATAATCTAGTGGAAACTGGAGCAGGTACATTACTATCCTTATTATCTAAGGCCTCATGTAAAGAAGGTCTTACAGGATTAGAATTTGCAAGTGGTATACCTGGATTTGTAGGAGGAGCTGTTGCTATGAATGCCGGAGCATATCATGGAGAAATGAAAGATATAATAGATTATGTTGTATGTTTAGATCAGAAGAATAATGTTAAAACTTACAATAATGAGGAAATGAATTTTAGATATAGAAACAGTAGAGTTAAAGATGAAGATTTAATCGTGCTAAAAATTGGGCTGAAGCTGGAAAAGGGAGTTACAAAAGAAATACAAGATAGAATAGACTTGTTAACCAGATTAAGAAAGGAAAAACAACCTATTGAAATGCCAAGTGCTGGAAGTACATTTAAAAGACCTGGAGAAGGGTTTGCAGCTAAATTAATAGAAGATGCAGGACTAAAGGGCTTAAGACATGGTGATGCCATGGTTTCAGATAAACACAGCGGATTCATTGTGAATTGCGGGAAGGCAACTACTTCAGAAATTTTAAGTTTAATGAGAATTGTTAGAGAAAGAGTACAGGAAAAGTACTCTATAGAACTAGAACCTGAAGTTAAAATAATAGGTGAAGAATTTTGAGGTGATTATGAAAATTATTAAGGATTATCACATTCATTCAATTTACTCGAAAAACGGTCATGGAAAATCTACTCCAGAAGAAGATGTTATAAAAGGATCTGAAATAGGATTAGTAGAAATGGCAATATCCGACCATGGTCATCGTCATTATCTATACGGAATAAAAAAAGACAACATAAAAAAACTACATGAAGAGATTAAAGAATTAAACAAAAAATACAAAAACATAAATGTTTTACAAGGAATAGAAGCTAATATGTTAAGTTACGATGGTGATTCTGATATAGATGATTTAGTTAAGAACAACTGCGATATCATTATGGGTGGGTTTCATTACGGAGTTAGGTTTAAAGATTTAAAAACCTTTTATAGAATATATATTTTAAATTTTTTAGGAAAATTCTCTATAAAGATTAATAAATATATTACTAAACTCAACACTGAGGCTGTAATCAATTTTATGAAGAAGAACAAAATAAAAATATTGACACATCCTGGAGAAAAAATCCCTGTAAACATTAGAGATGTAGCTAAAGCTGCAGTAGAAGAAGATGTGATTTTAGAAATAAATGCATCTCATAAACATTTATCAGAAGATGATTTAAAATGCATTAAAGATATAGATGTGAAGTTAATAATAGGAAGCGATGCTCATCACAAAGATAATATAGGGAAATACGAAGTTGCTATTAATAGAATTGAAAAATCTGGTTTTCCAATTGATAATGTAATAAACGTGGAGGTTTAAAATGGAATTTTTAATTATTACTGGTATGTCTGGAGCAGGAAAAAGTCAAGCTGTTAAAGCATTAGAGGATATTAATTATTACTGTATGGATAATGTTCCTCCTTCTCTTCTCCCAGAATTTGCAAACTTATGCAGAGAATCAAAGAAGACTATTGATAAAGTAGCAATAGTTGTTGATATTAGGGGAGGAATATTTTTTAATGATCTATTTAAGAGTTTAGATCTGTTAAAATCAGAAGGATTTAAATATGAGATACTTTTTTTAGATGCAACAGACGATGTATTGACCAAAAGATTTAAAGAATTAAGAAGACCTCATCCTCTTACACCAGATGGAAGAGTTTTAGATGGAATAGAAACTGAAAGATTGAAATTAAATGAAGTTAAGGAAAGAGCTAATCATATTATTGATACATCAAATTTAACAACTGCAATGCTAAAAGAAGAAATCCACAGAATATTTCTAGAAGGTAAAGAACAGAAAAAGATTACAATTTCTATTATTTCATTTGGCTTTAAGTTGGGAATACCTATAGATAGTGATTTAGTCTTTGATGTAAGATTTTTACCTAATCCTCATTATATTACAGAATTAAGAGATAAAACTGGAAATGATGAAGATGTACAAAAATATGTAATGAAATTTCCACAAAGCAATGAGTTTTTTGATAAATTAAAAGATATGATAGATTTTTTGATACCCCATTATATAAAAGAAGGAAAAACTCAACTTGTAATAGGCATTGGATGTACTGGAGGCAAACATAGATCTGTAACAATAGCTAATTTACTTGGAGATTATATAGAAAGAGATAACTATAGAGTCATAATTACTCATAGAGATATTATGAAATAGTTAAAGAGGTTTCATATGAAAAACAGAAATGATTTAACTACAGGAAATATTACAGAAAAATTAATTAAACTAGCTGTACCCGTAATGGGTACTTCTTTTATTCAAATGGCTTATAACTTAGCTGATATGGCTTGGATAGGGAGATTAGGTGGTTTAGAAGTAGCAGCGGTAGGAACTGCAGGGTTTTATGCATGGCTTTCTTTTGGATTTATGATTCTAGCAAAGATAGGTACTCAGGTTAATGTAGCTCAAAATGTTGGAAGAGATGATTATAAGAAAGCCGGCAGATATTCAACAGCAGGATTACAGGCAGTTATTATCATTGGCATTATATTTGCTGTAACTGCTCTTATTTTCAGAGAAAGTTTAATTGGATTTTTTAATATAAATGACGATTATGTAAATAGGCTTGCTGTTGAATATTTAAGTATAATTGTTTTTGGATTGATATTTAATTTTATAAATGAAGTTTTTTCAGGAATAATAATCGGCGCTGGAGAAAGTAAAGTTCCCTTTAAAATAAATGCTGTTGGATTATTTGTAAATATTATTGTTGATCCAGTATTGATATTTGGATTATTCGGAGTTCCTCAACTAGGAGTAAGAGGTGCTGCTATTGCAACTGCAGCTTCACAATTATTAGTAACAGTAATCTTTGTAATACACATATATAAAGCTGAATACCCATTTTTTGAATTCAATATTTTTAGAGGGTTATATGTTAAAGAAATAATAGAAAATGCAAAAATAGGACTACCTGTAAGTATACAAAGTCTGTTATTCACATTATTTTCAATGGGTATTGCAAGAATTATAGCTGTATGGGGGCCAATACCAGTAGGTGTTCAAAGAGTAGGAGGACAGATAGAATCTATAACTTGGAGAACTTCTGAAGGGTTTTCAGCTGCACTAAGTTCTTTTACCGGTCAAAACTACGGTGCAGGAAAAAAAGAAAGAGTAAAAAAGGGTTATTTTTCTTCTTTAAAAATAATGGCAGCCTTTGGTACATTCACTTCTTTATTACTTATAGTATTTGCCAAACCGATTTTTAGTTTATTTATACCGGAAAAGCAATCTTTAACAATAGGAATAGAATATCTTAGAATCTTAGGTCTTTCTCAAATTTTAATGAGTTTAGAAATAATGACTCAAGGAGCTTTTGCAGGCTTTGGCAAAACAATACCTCCTTCAATAGTCAGTGTAGTATTTAATGGTTTAAGAATACCTTTAGCCTTAATGTTATCAATGGAAACATCCCTAGGACTTAATGGAGTTTGGTGGAGTATCAGTATAACTTCCGTGATTAAGGGTATAATTATTGTAAGTTGGTTTTTGTTAGTATTAAGAAAATATTTGAAACAAGGAGTTGTAGTAGATGATAAGAGAAATAAAATTAAGGAAATCTGTAAGAAAGTATAAAAATGAACCTTTGAAGGAAAAAAGCGAAAAGATTGTAAATGAGTCCATAAATGAAGCTAAGTCACTTCATGGAAATATTAAGACAAAGATAATATTTGAAAAAAATGGAGAAAGATTTTATAAAACTGCAAGCACTCTTACAAAAAGTTTATTTTTTGTGAAATCTCCGCATTATATTATTTTGATGTCTGAAGAAAAAGAAGGATATCTTGAAAATATTGGATTCATAGGTGAACAAATAGTTTTAAAACTTGCAGGAGCAGGGATAGGAACCTGTTGGATAGGTGGAAATGTTAACGATAAGAAGTTTTCTAAGGAGTACAGTACAGAGTATAACTTAGAATACATAGCATGCATATCAGTAGGATATCCAGAAGAAGATCTAGTTGAAATAACAGATAGAAAAAGAAAAGATTTAGATGAAATATTTAAAGATAATATATATAAAAATCATTTTGAAGCAGCTAAAGCTTTGCAGGCAGCTCCGTCAGCAACAAATAGACAACCATGGAATATCTATCCAGAAGATACAAATTGGGATTATTATATTGAGGAATTTTCAGGTATTATGAGTGATAAAAGAAATGATCTAGCAGCAATTGATGCTGGAATAGGATTATCCCACATATTAATGGAAAGTAATCGAAAGGGAGAAATGATAAATTTTTCTAAAGAACCTAAAAAAGATAAAGAAGGATTAAGATATATAACCACTATTAAATTTAAATAAAAAAAATATAAAAAAATGCTGGATAATCATAATCCAGCATTTTTGTTTTTAAATTTTCAACATGTATCTTAATTACTTAATGGCTTTTGAAATTGCATCATCAAATTCATCCATTATTTCTTGATTTGGTTCTTCAGTAGCTAATGAAACTACATAAATTAAAATTGATGATATTATGAATGCTGGTATTATTTCATAAAGTCCAAAAATAGTAGCAGTTGAAACTTTTCCTATCTGAACCCATGCAATTACTGTAACTGCACCGGATATCATACCAGCGATTGCTCCCCACTTATTTGTCCTTCTCCAGAACAATGAAGCTATAATTAGAGGTCCAAATGCAGCTCCTAATCCAGCCCAAGCATATGAAACTAATCCAAATACGGAACTATTAGGATCGAAAGCTATAACTAAAGCTACAACAGCTATACCTATAACTGAAAAACGACTAACATTAAGCATTTGATCGTCGGTAGCATCTTTTTTGATATACTTCTTAAAGATGTCTTCTGAAATTGAAGATGCTGTAACCAACAACTGTGAATCGGCAGTACTCATACTAGCTGCAAGAATAGCTGCTAATAATACTCCTGCTAATATTGGAAAGAATAAAGTATCAACTGACATCATAAATATTTTTTCAGGATCGTCTATACCAGTAATATATAATCTACCAAATACACCAACGAATACTGCTGCAGTTAATGATATAGAAACCCATACCATTGCTATTAATCTAGCTTTTTTAACCTGTTGAGTGCTTCCTATAGCCATAAATCTTGCTAATATATGAGGTTGACCAAAGTATCCAAGTCCCCATGCTAAGTTGGAAGATATTGCTATAACAGAAATTACTCCTCCACCTGTAGATTTCGTAAGATGTAGAAAGTTTGGATCAACCTGTCTTAAACCTTCAAATGCAGTTCCAAAACCGCCTAATTCAGCAACCATTACAAATGGTACTGCAATAAGTGCAAAGAACATTAACATACCTTGTATAAAGTCTGTAAATGAAACCGCCATGAATCCACCTAAGAAAGTATAGGAAATAATAATAGCTCCACCTAATAATAATGCAACTGTATAATCAACTCCCATTAATGTTTCAAATAATTTAGCTCCTGCTGAGAATTGAGCTGAGGTATAAACTGCAAAGAATACTATAATAACAATTGACGATACTAATCTTAAAATATTAGTATTATCTCTAAATCTATTTTCAAAATAATCTGATAAGGTTAAAGAATCTCCAGCTACCTCAGTGTAACTTCTTAACCTCAAAGCTACTACCTTCCAGTTGATATAAGTACCGATACCTAATCCAATAGCTATCCAAGCTGCTTCGATACCTGCAACATAAGCTGCTCCTGGAAGTCCAATCAATAACCATCCACTCATATCTGAAGCCTGTGCAGAAAGTGCAGCAGTCCAACTTCCTAGTTTTCTACCACCAAGTACATAATCTGCAAAATCTGATGTTTTCTTATAATATACATAACCTATTGCTACCATACCAATAAGGTAAATAGCTAAAACTACAATTTTAATAACGTTTCCATCCATTTAATAATTCCACCCTTCTATATTTTTTGTATATACTGTTCTAATGCTTTATTTACTAAAAATACACCTCCTTTAATTTTATTCATTAAAACATTAGATACAATTTACTAACTATATATAAAGCAATAACTATGCCAACTTAAAATAAAAGGGTTAAGCATTGAAAATTCAACACTTAGCCCTTGAAACTTGTTATATAATTAACATGCGTTTATTTTCAGACCAGCTTATGTCGAAAAATAGACTAGGCATAAATATACTTTCTCTTTGTTCCACTGATTATAACAACTAAAGAGAGTCGAAAATTAGACTTGACTAATTTATTTCTAAATTTATTTTATTTTCTTTAAGTGTAAATACTGCTGTCATATTTTCTCTGATTTCTCCTTTGAGATAAGCATCAGATATTTCATCCTCTATATATTTTTGTATTGTTCTTCTTAAAGGTCTAGCTCCATACTTTGTGCTGTATCCTTTTTCTAATAAAAATTCTCTAGCTTCCTCGGAGACTTCTATGTCTATTGATTTTTCGGTAGCATCCTTTATTACTTCTTTAAGCATAAGATCTACTATCTGTCTTAATTCATCTCTCTTTAATTCTTCGAAAACTACAATTTCATCCACTCTATTTAAAAATTCAGGTCTAAAAGATTCTTTTAATGCATCCTTAACTTTGCTTTCTAGAGCTTCATACTCATTATTTCCGAAACCAATTTTATTACCTTTATTGTTAGTTCCTGCATTTGATGTCATAATTACAACTGTGTTTTCAAAGTTTACTGTTTTACCCTTATTGTCTGTTAATATTCCATCTTCAAGTATTTGAAGAAGTAAATTAAAGACATCCGGGTGAGCTTTTTCTATTTCATCTAATAGTATAACTGAATAGGGTTTTCTTTTGATTTTTTCTGTTAAGAAACCTGCCTGATCAAACCCAACATATCCAGGAGGTGCTCCGATTAATTTTGATACTGTATGTTTTTCCATATATTCTGACATATCAAGTCTAATTAGAGCTTCTTCATTCTCGAAAAGTTCGAATGCTAAGGTTCTAGCCAGTTCAGTTTTACCTACCCCGGTAGGACCTACAAAGATAAACGATGAAGGTTTTCTTTTCTTTTTAAAACCGGATCTATTTCTTCTAATGGCTTTAGCTAAACTTGAAACAGCTTTATTTTGACCAATTACTCTTCTGTGAAGTCTAGATTCTAAACTAAGTAGTTTTTCAGCTTCAATCTCTGTAATTTTATGTACAGGAATTTTAGTCCATGCTTCAATTACATAAGCTATATCTTCAACTGTTAAATAAACATTTTCGCATTGTTTTTCTATTTCGGCAATTTTGTTTTCTATTTTTAGTTCTTTCATTCTTAAGTCTGCAGCTCTTTCATAATTATCTTCCTGAGCAGCTTCTTCTTTTTCATCTCTTATTTTCTTCAGTTCATTAATAAGGTGTTCTAATTCTACTAACCCTTTATTTTTAAGATTTGCTCTAGAACCAGCTTCATCAATTATATCAATTGCTTTATCCGGTAAAAATCTGTCAGTTATATATCTTTCAGACATTTTAGCGGCAACCTCTATAATCTTGTTAGTTATTTTAACCTTATGATAATCTTCATAATAGTCTTTTATGCCTTTAAGTATTTCAATTGTTTCGTTTATCGAAGGTTCTTCGACTATTATAGGTTGAAATCTTCTTTCAAGGGCAGCATCTTTTTCTATATGTTTTCTATATTCTTCTAGAGTCGTTGCTCCAATAATTTGAACTTCCCCTCTCGCTAAAGCAGGTTTCAGAATATTTGCAGCATTCATTGAGCCACCTTCTGCTTCTCCAGCTCCTGCTATACTATGAACTTCATCAATTACAAGTATTACATTACCAGCTTCACTAGCTTCATTAATGATAGCTTTCATTCTTGATTCAAATTGACCCCTAAATTGTGTTCCTGCAACTACACTTGTTAAATCCAACAAATATAGTTCTGTATTAAATAGTTTTACAGGGACCTGTTTACTTACAATTCTTACGGCTAATCCTTCAGCTATAGCGGTTTTCCCAACGCCCGGTTCACCAAGGAGTGCAGGGTTGTTTTTAGCCCTTCTATTTAATATTTGTACAACTCTATCAATTTCTCTATCTCTACCTATAATTCTATCGATTTCATTGTTTTTAGCTTTTTCAGTTAGATTTATGCCGTAAACGTCCAAGTATTTTTTCTTCTTTTTGTTTTTCTTTAATCTCATTTTTATGCCGTTTTTGCCTTTAGTACTTCGAGTTTTTTCATCCTTTTCGTTATCGTTATCTTCGCCGTCATCATCTTCTGTATTGTACTTGTTGTTTTTGTTGTTTGACAAGTTTGAAAGTCCAGAATTCAATAAACTTGAAAATGGATTTTTCCCATTATCATCAGAATTTTGAAAATTTTGAGTTAACTCATCCATATCTATATCTCCAAGTACTTCTTGAAGCTGTTCATTTATATTTTCAAAATCATCAGGATTCATTCCAGTCTGCTGTATAATTTGATCCATTGGTGCTATTCCCTTTTTCTTAGCACAAGGGATACAAAGACCTTCAGTTTTCATTTTTCCTTCTTCCATTTTATTAACAAATATAACGGCTACGTTTTTATTACAATTTGAACATAACATTTTTATCATCTCCATTTATTTTTCATATTAATATATTTTTCATATTCCTTGGGAATACCTATTACTCTAATTATGATTAATACACTATAACAGGTTTTTGTTTAGATTTCAACATTATAGATTATTTAACAAGTCTATCTATTACTATATTATACCAGTTTATAGAGGGATTATACAAATGTTGCAAAGAATTAGTAATTGATATCAATTATCAAAGATTTTTGAATAATGAATACATTAAAAAAATATTTTTTTATTGTCGACACTCTTGTCATATACCCATAAATATTATATAATAAAAATAAGTAATGAGCATATGCTCAAAATATTATAAATTAAATAATACTTATAATATTTCGCAAATGAATAGGAGACTGTGATGTGTAGATGTAATTAGGACACTTATTCTACACGGAGTCAATAGTGTAACCGGCCTTAGTTTTAGGTTGGTTTTTTTGTCCAATAAATTTAATAAAAGGGGTGATTATTAGGCGATTATGGTTTAGTTTAATGAGATACAAGATGGTATTAGCAGATTTTGGAGACTAAGAACTTTGGGAATCAAGAGGGCACTTTTCCTTTAGGGAGTCAATAGTGCAACCGACCAGCGATAGCTGGATTTTTTTATTTTTGTATGATTGGAGGAAATCAAATGATACTGAAAAAGAAGAAATTTATATTATTTTTAGCAACATTAGTTATTTTATTACCTATAATTCAGATTCCATCATACTCTTACGACAATTTAGCAGAATTTGATTACGTAGGACCTGGATTATATGAAACAGATTTAGTAGTAATAGAAGGTGGAGAAAGATTAGAAAACTATACCACCGTTGGAAACGTTTCCATATGGAATACGAGAAATGAATTATTTATTGAAATAACAACAGGTGAAAACTGGACATTAAAGGAAACTATGATATTTGTAGGAAATGATGAAATACCTGTTTCAATAGGTGGTAATCCTAAAATGAGTAATTTTCCCTACATAAAAAGATTTAAAGAAGATGAATATTCCTATACTTTAGTACTTAAACTTGTTGATGATTTGGATATGTCTTGGGGGAGAAGAGACGAAGAAAAAAGAATACCTAAGATTGCAGTGTGTACTAAGGTGAGAAATATTGGAGAGGAAGATATTCAAGAAAATCAATTATTTGCTTGGGCAGAGGGTAACCATCAGTTTGAGGTTAATTCAGGCTGGTATGTAAATTATGCTGTAGTTCATCCAAAGACAGGACATTTTATAGATAGTCCTGTAGAAGGTGTAAACTATAAAACACCTACAGCAAAAGGTAAAACCGACGAAGGAGGAGCCTTCGACTACATAGAAGGTGAAGATGTAGAGTTTTATATAGGGGAGGTATATATAGGTAAAGCTAAAGCTGCCCATAAAATTACTCCTTATGAAGTATTTAATACAACAAATAGGGATGACGAGAGAGCAGTGAATATGGCAATGCTTCTTCAAAGCTTTGACAGTGATGGAGATACTAAGTCGGGAATAAAAATAACCGAAAATGTAAGTGATGCTTTTAATGAAGTTGTAGAAGAATTAGCAGTACAAGAAGTTGATTTTTCAGATACAGAATTAATAGAGATGCTAATTACAGAAACAGATAATAAAACTGGAAACAGCTTAAATATTGTATCCCAAGAAGAAGCTAAACAAAATCTCAAGGACAATACAGACAGTGATATCTTTAGAAAAAATGTATCAAAAACAGAAGGTACTGTTAATACTAAGGCAAAATTAGAACTTATGCGAGGATACGTTCCGGCACAAAAAGCCAACGGCGATCCAGTAGATTTAAATTATTATGAAAGAATATATAATGAAGACGGAAGTTTTATAGATAACATGATAGAAACAAGAAATGAAGCTAAACCTCTAATAACGGCTTATACAGATGAAATTCCAGGAACTGGTGCATCAGATGTATTTGCAGCTGTATCAAGAGATGATGGAGCTTCTTGGAAGATAACCAATATCTCAAAATCAGCAGATAAATCATCATTTGAGCTTGCAAATGGACAGGATTATCCTGGTGATGTTAGAAAACCTCAAGTAAGAATAAAAGGCAACTATATATTAGTAGCATGGACATCAACCTTTGCAAGAACAGGAAAGCCTACTTATGCTATTAAAACAGAAGATGAAGAATCTGAAGATTATTATCCATATGATGATCCATATTATGAAGAAGATATATGGGGTGTATCCGGACCTCAAAGATCATTAGATTATACTGATCTTGGATATCCAGAAGTTGGAGAGATACCTTTCAGTGTTGTATGGACATGTAGAGGAGTGATAAATCAAGAAACTGGAGAAATCACCTGGTATAAACCGGAAAGACTTACCTCCGGAAGAAGAGATGCCTGTCAGATAATGATGGAAGGTGCAGAAGATGTAGGGTTTGCTGTAGTATGGCAGGAAGATCCTGAAGGACTAAGACCTGGTGAACAAGCCGGTCCTGGTGAAGGATGGAGCGGTGCTACAACAAATCACAAAAC
>JAABRS010000040.1 GCA_011390775.1 Clostridia bacterium
AGAAGAATATAGTAAAGAAAAATATCATCCCTTATCTATCATAGTTTGTGATATAAACGGCCTAAAGCTTATAAACGATGCATTTGGACTGAAAAAAGGAGACGAGTTTCTAATTACAACGGCCCAGGGATTAAAAAAACATTTAAAAGAAAACTACATAATAACAAGAACCGGCGGAGATGACTTTACTATTATAATGCCTAATACAAAAAAAGAAGAAACTTATGGAATAGTTGAAAAAATAAGAAATGAATTTATGGATAAGAATATTGAGATTTCAGGAAAAAAGTACAGTATTAATATTTCCATAGGATACTCTACAAAGACAAACAAAAGTATTTCAATAGAAGATGCAATTACTGAATCAGAAGACTTTATGAGAAAAAGAAAAATATTAGAATCAAAAAGTTCTCATAATGCAATTCTTTCTTCAATTAAAGCAACAATGTTTGAAAAAAGTCAGGAAACAGAAGAACATGCAGAAAGACTTATCTATTATTCAGAAAAAATAGCAAAAAAAATAGGTCTTTCTCAGGATAATATAGATGATTTGGTTCTATCTGCAAATCTTCATGATTTAGGAAAAGTGGGTATAGATAATCAAATTCTAGGAAAAGAAGAAAAATTAAATGATGAAGAATGGCAAGAGATAAAGAAGCATCCTGAAATAGGATATAGAATAGCCCTATCCTCACCAGATATTGCACATATAGCAGAATATATATTATCCCATCACGAAAGATGGGACGGGACAGGATATCCTCAAGGTTTTAAAGGAAAAGAAATACCACTACTTTCAAGGATACTTTCAATAGTTGATGCATATGATGCAATGACTTCTTCAAGACCTTATAATATTGTTAAAAGCAAAAAAGAAGCAGTAGAAGAATTAAAAATATTTTCAGGTAAACAATTTGATCCTGAATTAGTAGAAATATTTACAGATATTTTAGTAAAGGAAAAAGATGATGAAGATTAGTCAGATTAGAAGTATTCCTAGACCAGCTTTAGTAATAATAATTGTTCTAATAGCATATGCTTTATTTACAGGCAATGATGTACCTGAAAACTTTGAAAACATGGAAAAAACAGTAGTAGAAAGGGTAGTAGATGGAGATACTGTTGTGATTTCCGGAGGAGAAAGGGTTAGGTTGATAGGAATAAATACCCCGGAAAGTGTAAAGGAAGCAGGAGAAGTTGAATATTACGGTAAGGAAGCTAGCAAATACACTAAAAATAAACTTGAAGGTAAAATTGTATTTTTAGAAAAAGATGTTTCAAATAGAGATGATTACGATAGACTTTTGCGATATATATATTTAGAAGATGGGACATTTTATAATGAACTTATAGTAAAAGAAGGATATGCCTTTGCAAGGTCATATCCTCCTGATGTTAAATATAATGAAATCTTGCATGAAGCTGAGATCTATGCAAGAGAAAACAATCTAGGCCTTTGGGGAGAATCTAACTAGCTTGTATAGTTCTCTAATGAAAAGTGGAATTAGTGCAAGAATGAATACTATTCCCCAATCTTTTAAGTTTAAATTAACAACTTTAAATGCTTTAGCTAAAAATGGTATTGAGATGACTCCTAGTTGAAGCAATAAACCTATAAAAATTGAACCGATTAAATACTTATTTGACAAAAATCCAATTTTGAAAATTGTTTTTTTGTCATTTCTCATTGATATAGAATAAAATAGTTGTGAAGCTGCCAGAACAACAAAAGCCATAGTTCTTCCATAGGTTAAAACCTCTATTGGAATATTTTCTGAATTAGGAGAGTATCCGTATTCTCTCAAACCTATATAAAAGGCTGCTAATGTTAAAGCGCCTATTAGAATTCCACCTATAGCTACCTTTATTCCCACACCTCCGGAAAAAAAGCTTTCCTTAGGATCTCTTGGTTTTTCCTGCATAACGGATTTATCTCCAGGATCTACTCCTAAAGAAATTGCAGGAAGAGAATCCGTGACTAAATTAATCCATAAAATCTGTGTTGGTAGAAGAGGTATAGGCCAGAAAAAAAGTATTGATACAAGGATAGCAACAACCTCGCCTAAATTACAGGATAATAAAAACACTACGGATTTTTTTATATTATTGTATATATTTCTTCCTTCTTCAACAGCATGAACTATCGTAGAGAAATTATCATCAGTTAATATCATATCGCTGGCGCCTTTGGCAACGTCGGTACCGGTAATACCCATAGCAACTCCTATATCAGCACCTTGTAAAGAAGGAGCATCATTAACACCATCACCGGTCATAGACACTATATTTCCGTTATCTTTAAAAGCCTTAACAATTCTAACCTTATGTTCCGGAGAAACTCTTGCAAAAATTTTGTAGTTTTTAATAAATTTTGCAAGTTCATCATCACTAAGATTATCTAATTCAGAACCTTCAATAGCTTCTTCAATGCCACTAGCAATGTCAAGTTCTTTTGCAATTGCGAAAGCTGTAATCTTGTGATCTCCGGTTATCATTATTGGAGTAATTCCAGCTAATTTAGCTTCTTCTATAGAATCTTTCACCTCAATTCTAGGAGGATCCATCATTCCTACAAAACCGATAAAAGTTAAATCTTTTTCCATTTCTTCAGGAGATATTTTTTCTTCAGTGTATTTGTAAGCACAGGATAGTACACGAAGAGCATTTTGAGACATAACTTCAGATTTATCTAAAAATTCTTTCTTCATTTTAGAAGTCAATTCTTTTTCCTTGCCATCTATCAAAACTTTGGTGCATATTTTTAGCAGATTATCTATAGCTCCTTTGGTATTTACTCTATATTTCTTCTCAACTTTATTTAAAGTAGACATAAGCTTTCGATCTGAGTCGAAAGGTCTTTCCGAAACTCTAGGAAAGTTTTCATTAAGTAATTTTTTAGGGAAATTATATTTTTTGCCCATTTCTATCAAAGCTATCTCCGTTGGATCTCCAGTCTTTTCATCACCTTCATAGGTAGCATCATTACAAAGGACAAAAGTTTTTATTAAATTTTCTTCTGTTTCATTTATTTCTTCTAAATCTTCTTCGGAAACTTTAACCTTGTTTTTATATGTGTAAAACTCTATTACGGTCATTTTGTTTTGTGTTAAAGTACCGGTTTTATCTGTACAAATAACATTTACTGAGCCTAAGGTTTCTACTGCTGGAAGTCTTTTAACTATAGCATTTTGTTTAGACATGCGGGTAACACCTAAAGCTAATACTATAGCTACTATAGCGGCAAGACCTTCAGGAATTGCTGCAACTGCTAAACTTATAGCAGTTAAAAACATATCAAATAAATCTTTTCCTTGAAAATATGCTATTATAAATATTAAAACACAAACTCCAACCGCTAAAAACCCTAAGACTTTACCCAATTCTTCTAATCTTTTTTGAAGGGGAGTAAGACCTTCCTCTTGATCTAAGCTTTTTGCGATAGTACCAATTTCAGTTTCCATTCCAGTATGAACCGCTATTCCTTCTCCTCTACCGTAGGTTACTATAGTTGAAGAATAAGCCATATTTTTTCTATCTCCAATAGGTATTTTTTCATCATTAAAAACTTTACTGTGATCCTTTTCAGAAGGAACAGACTCACCGGTTAAAGATGATTCTTCAATTTTCAAATTGGAACTGTCTGTTAATCGTATATCAGCAGGAACATATCTACCAGCATCTAAAATCACTAAATCCCCAGGAACAACATTTTCTGATTTTATTTCAAAAGTATTTCCATCTCTCTTTACTAAAGCTTTTGGATAGGACATTTTCTTTAATTCTTCAATAGCCTGAGACGCTTTGTTTTCTTGTACAACACCGATCAAAGCATTCAAAAATACTACAAGTAATATAATTATTCCATCTACATATTCACCTATAAAAAAAGTGATTGCTGCTGCTCCTAACAATACATATATAAGCATATCCTTTAGTTGAGAAACAAAAATAGAAAATAAACTTCTTTTTTTCTGATCCTTAATTTTATTTAGACCGTATTTTTCAACTCTTTTTTCTACTTCTGCATTAGATAAACCTTTATCTATATTTACATTTAAATCTTTACTAACTTCTTCAACTGATTTAGCAAAATACATTTAAGCACCCCTTTTTTGTAGTTAACTAATTATATATCCTAAGAATATGCTTATCAAGTCGATATAAACATATTTATTTATTATTAAAAACCTTCTTAAAACTTCTATCCATTCCTATAGCACCTACAGGTGCGGTAATCATTATCGATAAAACAGCTATGGTAAGAATTAAATTACCTGAAGGAACTCCCATAGCTAAGGGAACTGCTCCTATGGCTGCCTGTACAGTAGCCTTTGGAAGATATGAAATAGAACAAAATGCCTTCTCTTTTTTGTTTAAACCAGTCTTAATGAGAGAAAGATTGACACCAATTATTCTAAAAAACAATGCAGATATAACTAAAAGCACAGAATATAAACCTGCATTTCCAATATAGCTAATGTCCACAGCTGCACCTACAAGTACAAACAAAAGAAGCTCCGCGCCGACCCAAATTTTGGAAAATTTAGACATGAGTCTTTTGGCCAAAATTTCATAAAATTTCAACATAGTTACACCTAAAGACATAACAGCAAGAAGACCGGATACTTGAATATATCCTGTCATTACATCTTCTATAGTAACTAGAAGAAAAGAAATGCTCAATATAATCATGACTTTTATAGTATCTCGCATATGAATTTTTTTGAAAAACCATATTAAAAACAACCCACAGATAAGTCCAAGTAATAAGCCTAATATAATAGAAATAGGTACAGAAATAAGGGACAAGGAGCTAAAACCCTGACCTTGATACATACTTAAGAATGCAGTAAATAAAATAATAACATAAATGTCATCTACAGATGCTGCAGCTAAAATCATCTGAGGAATACTTTTTTCTTTGCCGTAACCATGTTGTATAAGAAAAATCATTCTCGGGACTATTACAGCAGGAGAAACAGCGGCTACAACTGTTCCAAGTATAGCAGCTTCTAAAATTGGAATATTAAATAATATTGGTGCAATAATTACAATAGCCAAGATTTCTAAAGTAGCAGGTATAAAGCTTAAAAGCAAAGCGGGTCTACCCACTTTTTTAAGGTCTTCTAAATCTAACGTAAGGCCTGCTTTTAAAAGTATTACTATAAGGGCAATTTCCCTTAAATCAGGAGAAATATTTAAAATATCCTCTGAAATGTAATCAAGTACAAAAGGTCCTAAAACAATACCTGTGATAATCATCGCAATTATTCCAGGAATCTTTATTCTATTAAATATACCACTTAAGGTAAAACCTATAATCATAATTAAAGATAGACTAAATAACATAAAATATCCTCCCTTCAGAACAAAAAAGCCGATGTTCTGCCTTGTATTTGCAGAAGTCATCAGCTTAAAAAGCGGTTTTAGCAATTGCCAAGGGAGAACTTCATTCCCTTAAGAAATATTAACATAATAATTAACAAGAATCAATTAGAAAATTGAAAATTATATGATATAATGTAATTCAATTAAAAACGTTGGAAAAGAAGATTTCAACAAAAAAACGTCTATATCTTGAAGGAGGAAAATAATGAAAGAAGTTAACAGCATATTTGACGTAATAGGACCTATAATGATAGGACCATCAAGTTCTCATACTGCAGGGGCGGCTAGACTTGGGAAAATAGCAAGATATGCTGCACAAAAAGATATAGCTAGTGTAAAAGTTTATCTTCACGGTTCCTTTGCTGAAACTGGAGATGGTCATGGAACCAAGAAGGCCATAGCAGCGGGACTACTTGGGATGGAACCTTATGATGAAAGACTGAGAAATTCTCTTCAAATAATGGATGAAAAAAATATTGACATAGATTTTGAAAATAAGGATCTAGAAGTAAGCCATCCAAATACTGCAATGATAGTAATAAAAAGGTCAACAGGTGAAACTGATAGAGTTACAGGTTCTTCACTAGGCGGCGGGTCTGTTATTGTTACTAATATAAATGGTTTTGAAGTCGAAATCACAGGAGATTACTATACTATTATTACCAAACATATAGATGCAAAAGGATTAATAAGAGATGTTACTAATATCTTAGCTGAAGAAAGTGTGAACATAGCTAACATGAAGGTAATTAGAGGATACGGAAAAAAAGAAGCATCAATGATAATAGAGACTGACGAAACTGTAGAAGTAGAAGTTATAGATAAAATTAAGAAGATGGAAAAAATGATTGATGTAATCTACATACTTCCTATAAAGGAGAATGAAGATGTATAGAAGTGGAAAAGATATTATTAGGATATGTAATGAGAGAAATATTTCTATATGGCGGTTAGCTTTAGATGAAGAAATAGAACTTACTCATTTATCAGAAAAAGAAATTCTTAAAAAAATGAATGAGGTTTTAAAGGTAATGAAAAAATCTTCTGAATCATTTATAGAAAGTGATAGTAAAACCTTAGGAGGCATCATAGGAGGAGAATCTATAAAATTAAAAAAAAGAATGGATAATGGAAAATCTCTCTGTGGAGACATAATAAATAAAGCTATGATAAAGGCATTTTCAACATCACAACACAATGCTTCTATGGGAAAAATATGTGCTGCTCCTACAGCTGGCTCAAGTGGAATTATTCCAGCGGCTGTAATTACTGTAGCAGAGGAATATAATCTTTCAAAAAATGAGGCTGTAAAAGGATTGCTAACATCTTCAGCTATAGGAAAAATAATCACTCTTAATGCTACTGTAGCAGGAGCTGAAGGAGGTTGTCAAGCAGAGTGTGGTTCAGCAGCTGCAATGGCTTCGGCAGCCCTAGTAGAAATGCTGGGAGGCTCTCCGGAAATGGCTTTAAATGCTGCTGCAGTTTCTTTGAAAAATATTATGGGATTAATTTGCGATCCCATAGCTGGTTTAGTAGAAGCACCATGTTCTAAAAGAAATGCTTCTGGAGTTGTTAATGCAATGATATCAGCAGAGATGGCACTTGCAGGTATTGAAAGTGTAGTGCCATTTGATGAAGTTGTAGAGGCAATGAAAAGAGTAGGAGATGATATGAACAGCGACTTCAAAGAAACAGCTAGAGGTGGTATAGCTGGAACACCTACAGGAATAAGAATCAAAGAAAATATTAAAAATCACTAAAATGCTTTATATATTAATAAAATTTAGGTATAATGACTTATGACAATAAATGAAATTGGAGGAAATTATGGGTATCAGATCAGATATGGGAATCGATTTAGGTACAGCTACTGTACTTGTTTATATTAAAGGAAAAGGAATTGTGTTACAGGAACCATCAGTAGTTGCTATCGATAGAAATACAGACAAAATACTAGCAGTAGGTGAAGAGGCTAGATCAATGCTTGGAAGAACTCCAGGTAATATTGTAGCAATAAGACCCCTTAAAGATGGAGTTATATCAGACTTTGACATAACAGAAAAGATGTTAAAGTATTTTATCAAGAAAACAATTGGTAAATCTATATTTAAGCCGAGAGTAATTGTATGCGTACCTAGTGGTGTTACAGAAGTAGAAAAAAGAGCAGTGTTAGACGCATGTAATCAAGCAGGAGCAAAAAAGACATACTTAATAGAAGAACCTGTCGCAGCTGCAATAGGAGCGGGAGTAGAATTATCTAAACCTTCAGGCAATATGATTATAGATATGGGAGGAGGAACTACAGATGTAGCTGTTCTTTCATTAGGAGGTATAGTAGTTAGCAAATCTATTAAAATAGCAGGAGATAAATTCGACGAAGCTATAGCAAGATACATAAGAAAGAAATACAATGTTATGATTGGACTTAGAAGTGCAGAAGATTTAAAAATCAGTATAGGAACTGCATTTCCCGTAGAAGAAGAAAATTTTGTAGAAGTAAGAGGTAGAAATTTAGTTACTGGACTACCTAAAAATTTAACTATTTCATCTACAGATATGTTAGAAGCATTAGAAGAAACAGTAACAACAGTTGCTGATGCAGTGCATGCAGTACTTGAAAAAACACCACCGGAATTATCAGCAGATATAAGTGAAAAGGGAATAATAATGACCGGAGGAGGATGTTTGCTCAAAGGGCTTGATAAGCTTATCGCTAAAAGAACGGGAGTTCCAGTATATATAGCAGAAAATCCTGTTTCTTGTGTTGCAGAAGGCACAGGTAAAGCATTAGAGATGCTGGATGTATATGAAAGCTCACTTATGTCAAGCGAAACTAAAAAGAGTTATCGAGAATAACTAAGAAAAACAACTTTTATTTAACATTAGGAGGTAATATGAAGGTCAAAAAGGTAGTAATACCTGCAGCAGGATTGGGAACCAGATTTTTGCCATCTACTAAGGCACAGCCTAAAGAAATGCTAAATATATTCGACAAACCATCTATACAGTACATAGTTGAAGAGGCTGTAAATGCAGGAATAGAAGACATATTAATTATTTTAGGAAGAGATAAAAAATCAATAGAAGATCATTTCGATAAGTCATATGAACTTGAAGATAAATTAAAAGAAAAAGGTAATAAAAAATTATTAGAAGGTATAGAAGAAATTTCTAACTTAGGAAATATTCACTATATAAGACAAAAAGAGCCTTTAGGTCTTGGTCATGCAATCTATTGCGCAAAATCTTTCGTAGGTAACGAACCCTTTGCTGTTATTTTAGGGGATGATATTGTAAAATCAAAAAAACCATGTATTCAACAGTTGATTGAAAAATACGAAGAACTCGACAGTACAATTATAGGAGTTCAAGAAGTTGATAGAAAAGACGTAAATAAATACGGTATTGTAAAAGGAAAAAAACTGTCAGATAGGCTTTATAAGGTTGAAGATCTAGTTGAAAAGCCAAAAATTGAAGAAGCTCCATCAAATGTAGCAATAATAGGCAGATATGTAATAAGTCCAACAATCTTTGATATATTAGAGAATACAGAACCTGGAGCAGGAAATGAAATACAGCTTACCGATGGACTTAAAGAATTATCTAAAATTGAAGATGTGTACTCCTATATATTTGAAGGTAAAAGATACGACGTTGGAAACAAATTTGGTTTTCTACAAGCAACAGTAGAATTTGCATTAGAAGATGAAGAATTAGGAAAAGCTTTTAATGAATATTTAAAAAATATTATCAAATAAAGGAGATGGGTATATTGGAATATAAAGAAAGGTACAGAGAATGGTTGAAAAATAAGTACATTGACAAAGAAACAAAAAAAGAAATTCTTGAACTCACTGATGATGAGGTTAAAGAAGCTTTTTATAGCGATTTGGAATTCGGCACAGGGGGCATTAGAGGAATAATGGGTGTCGGAACAAATAGAGTTAATAAGTACACCATTGCAAAAGCAACACAGGGCTTAGCTGACTTTATAAAAAGTAAGGGGATAAAGTATCCTTCAGTTGCTATATGTTACGATTGTAGGGATAACTCGAGATATTTTTCGGAAGTTGCAGCTGCAGTACTGGCAGGAAACAACATAAAAACATATATATTTAAAGAACTAAGGCCAACGCCGATGCTTTCATATGCTGTAAGATATTTGGAAGCTACAGCGGGAATCATAATCACAGCAAGTCACAACCCACCTGAATATAATGGATATAAGGTTTACTGGGACTATGGATGTCAAATGGTACCTGAAATGTCTGAAAAACTAACAGGAGAAATTGATAAACTTGAATTTAAAGATATAAAATATTCTAACTTTGAAAAAGAAGTTGAAAATGAAAATATTATCGAAGTTCTAGAGATTATAGAAGACTCTTTTATAGAAAAATCAAAAACATTAAGTCTAAATGACGATGTAGATAAGAGTATTAAAATAGTGTACACTCCTTTACACGGTACCGGTTTAGTACCTATAAAAAGGCTTTTAGAAGAAATGGATTACGAAAACTTGCATATAGTTGAAGAACAAATGAAGCCAGACGGTAGTTTCCCTACTGTAGAGTCTCCTAATCCGGAAGACGAAAAAAGTTTCGAACTTGCTATAAAAAAAGCAGAAGAACTAGATGCTGATATTATTCTTTCTACAGATCCGGATGGGGATAGACTTGGTGTGGCTTGTAAGAATACAAATGGAAAATATAAACTTCTGACAGGAAATGAAACTGGAGCTTTATTTATATATTACATTTTAGAATCACTTAAGGCAAAAAATATCATAAAAGAAAATTCTTTAGTTATAAAAACTATAGTTACAAGTGAACTTGGAAGAGTAATAGCAGAAAATTATGGAGTTGACTGTGAAGACACTTTGACAGGATTTAAATTTATTGGAGAAAAAATAGAAGAATACAGTAAAACAGATGACAAAAATTATATTTTTGGCTATGAAGAAAGTGCAGGATATTTAATAGGTGAGTATGTTAGAGACAAGGATGCTGTAACATCTGCACTAATTGCAGCAGAAATGGCTGGATATTTTAAGAAAATGGGAAGCTCACTAGCTGAGGAATTGGAAAAACTTTACAAAAAATACGGATACTACTTAGACGAACTTCAAAACATTAAACTTGAAGGGATAGAAGGTAAAGAAAAAATAGAAAAAATTATTGATACCTTTAGAAATGAAAATATGAATGATTATTTCGATGGTAAGATTATAATAAAGAACGACTACCAAGAAAAAATTTCTACAAATTTTAAAGATAATAATAAATACCCAATTCAATTACCTGAATCAAACGTTCTTAAATATATATTTGAAGATGGCTCTAGCTTTGTAGTAAGACCATCAGGAACAGAACCTAAATTGAAAATATATTATTCTGTTGTTGATAATAGTTTAGAAAAATCAAAAGAAAAATATAAAAAAATATATGAAAAAGTTAATGAGATAATAGATAAAGTTTAGAGGTGTGATTATGAAATTAAAAAAAATACTTCTATTTATCATTGTAATTTCCTTAATTTCTTCAAATCTAATTTTTGCTTATGGCGAACATAACCCATCAAGAGAAGAATTGGAAGCTATGATTGAAGAAGTTGCTTTAAGGAAAGGAATACCTTCTGTAATATTGAAAGCAATAGCTAGAACAGAATCGGTATTCAAACATTACAATGAAGATGGAAGCGTACTGATAGGGTCTTCTGGAAGTATAGGTTTAATGCAGATACACAACAGCAGAGGGACATATGATAATAGTAGATTGAAAAATGATATATACTACAATATTGAAGCAGGAGCTAATATACTGATAGAAAAATGGGATATGAGTGCATCAGGTAAAATTCCTACAGTTGGATACATGGATCCAAACATACTAGAAAGCTGGTATTTTCCACTATGGGCCTACAACAGCTATGTAGAAAGCAATAACCCTAATGTGCTACCTTACTACTTTAGCACCTGGACAAAATACTATGCCTATCAAGACTTAGTTTTATATAAAGTACTACCTGAAGAATACACCCAAGAAATAAGTGATATAGATACATCTTATCTTCCAACATCCGGATTACCGGAGAAAACTTTGAACATACCTTACCCTGAAGAAGTTCATAAAGGAGATGTTGTTCTTTTTGAAGAAGGAGATAAGATAAGAATAAAAACAAGTTCAACTCTAAACTTAAGAAAAGAGCCTAATGGAGAAGTAATAGGAAAAGCTAGTGATGGAGAAGAATATTTCATTTCCGGAGATCCTCTTTTGTCGGGAGGGTACTACTGGCATAAAATAGCAAATGAATCTGGAAAATCCTTGGGATGGGCGGCTAGAAACTGGATGGTTTTAGTAGAAAAAAAGCAGTTAGACGAAGACCCGGTAGACAGCATTAATAAATCAGAAGAAACTTCTGAGATGAGTTTTAAAGACATAGAAAATCACTGGGCAAAAGAATACATGCAGATTATTATAAACAAAGGAATTATACAAGGATATGAAGATGAAACAGTAAGACCAAATTCAGAAGTTACTAAGCAAGAATTTTATGTAATGATTGATAGAATTTTAGAACTGGAAAATAAAGAAAAAGAAGTAATTATAAAAGATTTAGATGAGGTTAGCGACTGGGCTTTCGAATCTACTTATATCCTTTATAAAAATGATATTATAGATACAGATGAAGGGTATCTAATACCAAAAGCATGCATCACGAGAAAAGAAGTTGTTGAATCATTGGGAAAAATAATTAAATACGATGAGGAGTATAAAGAAATACTTTTCGAAGACATAGTAGAACTAGACTCTGAAGAATTAGAAGGACTTCTTAAAGTTTTTTCTGCAGGATTAATAAGTGGAAAAGATGAAAAAACTTTTGCACCGGAAGATTTTATAACAAGAGGAGAACTATCTAAATTACTTAGTATGCTTTACGAAAAAGAATTAATATATGAAATCAAAGAATAAAAATAAGAGTCTGCTTATACAGCAGGCTCTTTCAATTTCTTGATACATTCATATTAAATGTCTAACTTTTATAATGCCATCTATATTTTTTATTTCATTTAGTATTTCCTGGGAAATGTCTCCTTCAATATCTATAACGTTGTATGCAAAATCATTTTTACTTTTATTAACCATTTCTATAATATTTATATCATTTTTTGCAAGAACAGAAGATAAGGAACTTATCATATGAGGGACATTTTTATTAAATACGGTTATTCTTTCTGTACCATCTGTTCTTTCTAAATTACATTCAGGATAATTAACTGAATTAGTTATTTTTCCTTCTTCTAAATATTCCTTAAGTTGAATTACAGCCATTTTGGCACAGTTTTCTTCTGATTCGTAAGTAGATGCCCCAAGGTGAGGTAGACAAACTACATTTTTAGCAGTAATCAATTTTTCGTTTGGAAAATCAGTGACATACTTTGCAAGCTTATCTTCTTTTAAAGCTTTAATTAAAGAATCTTCGTTAATTAATCCCCCTCTTGACATATTAATTACTTTAGCTGTTTTTTTCATTTTTTCAATTTCCTTTTTATCAATGAAATTTCTAGTTTTGTCAATTAAAGGAATATGTAAAGTAATATAATCTGAATTATTTAGTAAATAATCTAAGGATTTTGCATACTCTACATCCCAAGATAAACCTATAGCTTTCTCGACTGATATGTATGGATCGTAACCTATTACATCCATTCCTAATTTTATACCTGTATTAGCTACAAGAACTCCTATTGCTCCTAAGCCTATTACTCCCAGTTTTTTTCCTTTAATTTCTGGTCCTTTGAATTGACTTTTTCCTTTTTCTACTTCTTTAGCTACTTCACCGTCTATGGTTTTAACCCATTCTATACCTTCCGCAACTTTTCTAGAACTTAGCAGTAATGATAAAAAGGTAAGTTCCATGACTCCATTGGCATTAGCGCCGGGAGTATTGAAAACGACAACTCCATCTTTAGTGCATTTTTCTATAGGAATATTATTTACTCCAGCACCTGCTCTAGCTATAGCTTTTAAAGATTCAGGGAACTCTACGGCATGAAGCTTGTGACTGCGAAGCACAATTCCGTGAGCATTTTCCAGATTGTCTGAAGATATTGTATATTTATTCTTTTCGAATAAATCTAAACCCACAGGTGAAATCTTGTTATAAGTTGAAATGTTATACATGTTATCCACTCCTCTATCAAAAAATATTATATATATATTAACAAAGATTAATATATATATCAAGTTATAATTAATTAAGTTATTTAAGAATTTATCTTTTGCATTAT
>JAABRS010000041.1 GCA_011390775.1 Clostridia bacterium
TATAACATCTTTAATTACTTTGCCTTTAGATAAAGCAAATATGAAAATTACAGATGTGGATAAATATTCCGTAGAAATGCAAAATCCGGATGTCACTAAACCTGCTGGTGCAGGAGATGTTCCAACTTCGAATTATAAAATGATAGGAGCTTTAGGAGTTAAACGTGGTGATATAGAAAAAAAAGAACTCCTTAATTTTGTAAATAATCATGGTATGCCAGGATGGGCTCCAACACAAGGACATATACCATCAGGAGTACCTTATTTAGGTTTTGCGATAGATGATTTAACTACCGGTGATTTTAATAGAGCTATGATAGTTGGCAAGGGAAGTTTGTTTCTCGGTAGAATGACAAATCTTTTTGATGGCGTATCTGTAGTTATAGAAAGAAACAGCGGAGTTACTGAAGATGAAAGATCAGTATCAAAAGATGAGATTAAGTCTATGATAGCAGAAGCTATGAAGGATTTTGGAAATCATCTTATAAAGGATTAGGAGGATATTATGCTAGATTCTAAAAACACTAAAAATATAATAGGTAATGTCTTTATTGATATAGCTAATGGAATAGAATCAGGACAATTTGGAGAAATAATCAGGATTGGTCTTACTACTCTTGGTAGCGAGCATGGAGTTAAAAATCTTCTGAAAGGAGCAGAAATAGCTTCAAAAAAATATCCAAATATTCAAGTTGTACTTATCGGTCCAAAAGTAAATACAACTCTTGAAAATTTTATAGTGGATTCAGAAGAAAATATGTATGAAAAAATGGAAGAACTCCTTGATAGTAATTATTTAAATGCCTGTGTCACTATGCATTACAATTTTCCAATTGGTGTCTCAACTGTAGGTAAGGTTGTAACTCCAGGATTAGGTAAAGAAATGTTCATTGCTACAACCACCGGGACTACAGCTGTTAATAGAGTAGAATCTATGATAAAAAATTCTGTAAACGGTATAATTGCTGCTAAAGCCTCAGGTATTGAAAATCCAATAATTGGAATTTTAAATGTAGATGGAGCAAAGCAGGTGGAAATCGCTCTTAAGAAATTAAAAAACAATGGATATGATATTAATTTTGGAGAATCTTTAAGATCTGATGGCGGTTGTATAATGAGAGGTAATGATTTACTATCAGGAAGTGTAGATGTTATGGTTACCGACACTCTTACCGGTAATATTTTAATGAAGATTTTTTCTTCTTTTACTACTGGTGGAAGCTATGAAGCATCAGGATACGGCTACGGTCCAGGTATAGGTGAAAATTTTAATCGAAATATATTAATACTTTCAAGAGCTTCAGGTTCTCCAGTCGTATCAAATGCAGTAGAATACGCTATGCAAGTTTCTAAAGGCAGTATTTCTGATATAAGAAAGAATGAATATTTAAAAGCAAATAAATCTGGATTAAAGGAAATAATCAAAAATATCACGAGAGAAATTCATGTTGAAAAAAACGAAGATTCAGTATCAATGCCGGAAAAAGAGATTGTAACTGCTCAAATTTCAGGAATAGACATTATGGATTTAGAAGATGCAGTAAAAATTTTATGGAAAGAAAATATTTATGCTGAAAGTGGAATGGGTTGTACCGGTCCTATTCTGTTAGTCTCTGAAAATAACTTAAACAAGTCTATTTGTGTGTTACAAGATAATGAGTATATTGTATCTGATAAAAAAGATTGTTAATATCAAAAAGCATGAATTTGGAATTCATGCTTTTTTGAATTTTTTAATACATCGCTATAGAACCATCAGTTCTCGATTCAGTTCCAGCAAAATAAGCGTCACCCTTTTTGATAATTATCTGACCTCGCCCAAATGTTCCACAATTGTTAGCAATTATCATTTCATGTCCTTTATCTTCTAATGCCCCTACAATATGCGTTGGAAAATTTGGTTCAACCATAAATTTTCTACCTTCAATCCACTGCCATCTTGGTGCATCTAAAGCCATTTGAGGATTAAGATTAAAATCGATTAAATTCATGGCTACTTGAACATGTCCCTGAGGTTGCATATATCCTCCCATAACTCCAAAAGGACCTACTGCTTCTCCATTTTTCATTATAAAGCCTGGTATTATTGTATGGTAGGTTTTTTTACCACCTTCTAAATAGTTATAATCCTCTGATTTTAATGAAAAATCTGCTCCTCTATTTTGCAACCCTATACCAGTATCTTCTACTACTATTCCTGAACCAAAGCCCATGTAATTACTTTGAATAAAAGATACCATATTTCCCTCTTTATCTACTGCTGAAAGGTATACAGTTCCTCCCGATGGCGGAGTTCCAGGCTCGGGTTGTAAAACTTCTTCAGTTATAAGATTTCTTCTCATTACTGCATATTTTTCATCTAATAATTCTTCTGGTTTAACTTTCATGTATCTTGAATCTGTTACGAATTTTTTGCCATCAGCAAAAGCAAGCTTCATTGCTTCAAACTGTCTATGATATGTAAATACTGAATCTTTTTCTTTGTATTCATAGCCCTTTAAGATATTAAGAGCCATTAAGGCTACTATTCCCTGACCATTCGGTGGTATTTCACATATATCATAACCTTTATAGTCAACTTTTATTGGTTCCACCCATTCGACTTCATATTTTGCTAAATCTTCTTTTCTTAGATATCCTCCATGCTTTCTGGAAGATTTATCTATTTTATCGGCTAAAGCTCCTTTATAAAAGCTTTCTGCATTTGTTTTTCCAATTTCTTTTAGAGTTTCGCCATGATTTTTAAGAGTAACTATATCTCCAACTTCTGGAGCTTTATCACCAGGAGCAAAGGTTTTAAACCATTCGTCGAATTCTTTTCCTTTAAAAGCTTTTTTATATTTATCATATCCTTTTTTCCAGTAATAACCTAATACAGGTGAAATTGGATATCCATTCAGTGCATAGTTTACTGCCGGTTCTAAGGTTTCTTCTAATGATAAATTTCCAAATCTTTTTGATAAAGCCGCCCAAGTAGCAGGAGCTCCTGGTACCGTAACCGGTATCCAGCCAAATTTAGGCATTTTATCTAAGCCTTTTTCTTTTAGTTTATCAGCTGAAATATCCTCTGGAGCAAATCCACTTCCATTTATTCCATAAAGATTTTTATCTTTTTTAATCCAAACTAAAGCAAAGCTGTCTCCGCCTATACCGTTTGATGTAGGTTCTACAACTGTTAAACATGCTGCTGTTGCTATAGCAGCATCTACAGCATTTCCTCCCTTTTTTAATATATCCAATCCTGCATTAGCTGCTAAGGGTTGGGATGTAGCTACCATTCCATTTGATGCTACATGGGTATATCTATTAGATGTATAAGGTTGATATCTGGTATCAAAATTCATATTCTACTCCTTTATTTCAATTTCTATTATTTCAATTTGCCATCCATTAATTGATAATGACATGAAATATAATGTCCTTTAGAAATTTCTCTATATTCAGGCACATTTTCAAAACAAATATCTTTAGCTTTTGGACATCTTGTATTAAAAGGACATCCTTTAGGAGGGTTTACTAAACTTATAGATATCCTCCTATCTTACGTCAATTGTTACCTTATAACTTATAATAAATTATGATTAATACAATGATTCATATGATTTTTGGTATTATCAATTCTAATGTAGTTACAATTAGGTTACTACACATATGTCTTATCTTGAATCATTCCTGTTAGTTTCATCTTAATAATATTAGTTTTTATTAGTAAGTTTTAAATTCATGATATTTATTATACCTCTAATTGCTATTTTAGCAAATATTGATTTAGTTCCATTTCGTAATTTTTTTATCCATAATAACAAAAATACCTTGCATTATGCAAGGTCTTTTTGCTCTATTGTTAATTATTACTTTTCATAAACAATTATATCTTTCAATTTGAAGTTTTTTATTTTTTTTAAAGTTTTGCTCCTGTTCGTGATTTAAATCTTGTTAAAATTATACTACTTTTAACTTTAATAATTCCATCAATTGAATAAAGATCTTTCTCTAAAAAATCGTTCAATTCTTCATCTTTGTTAAGTAATGCATGCATATGTAAATTGCCTGTTCCTGTCATTTGATATACATCGGTTACATTTTCTTTTCCAGCTAATTGATTTCCAATTTCATAAAGTTTAGTAGGTTCGACTTCTATATCAAAATATACTGCTATTTCTCTTCCTACTTTTCTCAAATTCATGTCAATAGTATATTTTTCTATAACTCCATTATTTTCTAAGTTATCAATTCTAGTCTTAACAGCAACTCTTGATAAATTTACTTCCTTTCCAATATCTACATAAGAAATTCTTGAATTTTCTGATAGCAGATATAAAATTCTTTTATCTATTTCATCAACTTTTCTATATTTCATTTTTTTAAAACTCTCCTTTTCAAAATTAAGAAATTTACTGCTTTTGTTTCAAATATAAATTTTTATACAATTCATTATTTTCTATCAATTCTTCATGGTTTCCTAATCCACAAATTTTACCATTTTTAAAAACAGCTATTCTGTTGGCTTTTTTAAGAGTAGTAAATCTGTGGGCAATCATAACTGCCGTCCTACCTTCAAGTAGAATCTCTAATGCTTCTTGTATAAGTACTTCTGTATAGGCATCTACACTTGAAGTTGCTTCATCAAGTATTAAAATCTTAGGATTAGAAATAAGTGCTCTAGCAAATGATATCAACTGCTTTTGTCCCCCTGATAATCTTGATCCTCCCTCACCAACCTTAGTTTCGTATCCATCAGGTAATTTTATTATGAAGTCGTGAGCTCTTACTTTTAAAGCTGCTTCTTCTATCTCTTTATCTGATGCAGATGGTTTACCATATCTTATATTTTCTTTAATTGTAGTATCAAATAGATATACATTCTGAGGTACTACAGATATTATATTTCTTAATGATTTAAAATCTATTTCCTTAATATTAACACCATCAATTGTTATGCTTCCTTTTTTCGCGTCATATAATCTGGTAAGCAAGTTAACAAAGGTAGTTTTACCTGCTCCAGTAGCTCCAACTATTGCAAAACTTTCATTTTCATTTATATTTAAATGTATGTTTTTCAATATAAGTTCTTCTTCATAGGCAAAGCTCACATCTTTATATTCTATTTCTCCTCTTATATTTTTACCTATTTTTATCGGATTTTTACTTTCTTTTACTGTAGGTTCTATTTTTAAATATTCATTTATTCTATCCAATCCAGCCGCTGCCGATTGATATGTATTGTATATCTGACTCATATCTGCTAATGGCGAAAAGAACCTTCTAACATATTCCATGAATGCTAAAAGAATACCTAAGCTTATCTGGCCATTAATAACAGCATACCCTCCGAATATTAAAATTAAAGCTTCTCCTAATACCTTACTAATATTCATTGCTGGGAAAAGTAGTGCAAAATATGAAACTGCTTTAAGATTAGCTTTTAAGTTTTCCCAACTTAGTTTCTTAAAATTTTTATTGTTTACCGCTTCTCTGTTTATAGCCTGTATAAGTCTTATTCCTGAAAGATTTTCTTCTACATCTGCATTTAATTTTGCTAATTTTTCTCTAACATCTCTATAGGCAAATCTCATCTTTTTTCCTAATAAAAATATAGCAAAAAATATTATTGGAATCAAAGAAAAACTGATTAAAGCAAGCTTTAGATTTAGAAATATCATAATAACCATAATTCCTATTAATGTCAATAAATCATTAAAAAAATGTATAAACCCTGAAGATACTAGTTCAGAAAGAGAATTAACATCGTGAGTTAATCTTGCCATAATATCCCCAGTTAATCTCTTCTTATAAAAATCAATAGACATATTTTGAATATGCTTGTATAAATCCTCTCTAATGGTTGCTACTATTTTTTCTCCTACATAACTCGAAAAATAGGTTTGAAAAAAGGAAGAAATCCAGAATATTCCGTAGGTAATCATCATAAAAAGTAATATTATATTTAGTCCTCTAAAATCTTTTTGTAAAATGTAATCATCGACAGCCAATTTTATCAAATACGGTCCGGTCAAGGATGATGCAGTAACTACTACCATGGCTAGAAAAGCTAGGCTCAGTCTTTTTGAATTAGGCTTTAAGTACTTAAATAAAAGCTTTATAGTATCTTTATCTATTTCTCTTAATTTAATTTCTTCCTGATTATCATTTCTTAATCGACTTCCGAATCCTCCTCTCATCTCCCCTCACCTACTTCCGTTTCAATATTTTCATTCAAATAATTTGAACCGTAAAGTTTGTAATAAAAGTCTTTCTTCTTCAATAATTCTTCATGAGTACCTTTTTCTATAAGCTCTCCATCCTTTATAACTAATATTAAATCAGCTTTTTTTATGGTCCAAAGCTTATGGGCAATGATAAAGGATGTCCTGTTTTTTATTACTCCTTCCAAAGCTTTTTGCATTTTATCTTCCGTTTCAGAATCTATATTGGAAGTAGGCTCGTCTAATATGAGAAGTTTAGGATTTGTTAACAAAAGTCTTGCCATAGCTATTCTTTGTTTCTGTCCTCCTGATAAACTGACTCCTCTTTCTCCTACAGGTGTTTCATAACCTAAAGGCAATTCTTTTATAAAATCATGTATCTGAGCTATCTTTGCACACTCTATTATTTCATCTATTTCAGCTTCAGGTCTTCCGTAAGATATATTTTCTCTAACTGACGCTGCAAAAAGAAATGTATGCTGTTGAAGTATCCCTATTTGATTTCTCAAACTGTTTAATTTAACATCCTTTATATCAAAATCATCTATTTTGATGTTCCCCTTTAGCGGATCGTAAAATCTAGGTATTAAATTAACTAAAGTACTTTTTCCAGCTCCCGTTGGACCCACTACAGCAACTGTTTGACCCGGTTCTGCTGTAAAGTTAATATCATTAAGTACTTTTCTATTGTCTTTATATTCAAAAAAAACATTCTTGAATTCTACTCTTCCTTCTAGTGGCGGAAGTTCTTTTGAATCTATGGAATCTTCTATTTCCGGTTTAGTGTCTAAAATATTAAAAATTCTTTCACCAGCCGCCGCTGCTTGATTTGCAAAGTTAATCATCATACCTGTCTGTCTAATAGGTCTCATAAGCATTGATATATAACCTATAAATCCAGCTAATGTCCCTATGGATATTTCACTATTAATTACCAATCTACCACCATACCAAATTATTGCAGCTGTTCCTACTCCCATAAAAAAATTTACGTAGGGCATCCAAAAAGCAGAAACCTTTGCTGCTTTAATGTTTAGACTAGCATACTGATTATTTACTTTTTTAAATTCTTTTTGCTCTTCTTTTTCTCTTCCAAAAAGTTTTACGACTTCTATTCCTAATATATCTTCTTGAACAATTTCCGTTAAAGTAGCTAGCTTTTTTCTAACTTGCTTAAACATAGGCCTTACCCTAGTGGAATACATAACCATTCCTAAAATCATAAATGGAATCATAAGCAAATACAAAATAGCAAGTTTTATGTTCCAACCTATCATTATTACCAAAATTCCAATAATAGTCAAAATATTACTGAAAATAAATAAAATTGCATTTGATAAAAATCCTTTTAGAGTATCTGCATCCGAAGTAACTCTAGACATTATATCTCCAATTTTTGAATAATCAAAAAAAGAAAAAGAAAGTTCATTAAGATGTGAATATAATTTAGATCTTATATTATGAATAATGTTTTGAGATAAATGTTCTGCAGAATATCTTTTTATATAGTCAAATATACCTTGAAGCAAAGTGGCCCCTACCATTGCCAGCCCAACTTTTATCAAAGGTTCAAAAATATTATTGGTTATATATTTATCGATACCGTATCTAATTAAAATCGGTGGTATTAGTCCTAAAGCCGTTGAAATAATTACTGCAAAGGCTGTAAATAAAGCCGTTATCCATTTATTTTTACCGTATTTAACTAATCGCAGGAGTACTTTTATTGTTTGCGGTTTTTTCTTTTTTTTCACATTTCCTCCTTTGATAGATTTATCCAAGTTTGTCTCCTTTTTCAACTTTTTGATCCGGTTCTATAAGTACTACTCCTTTATTAGAATAGATTCCTAGTACTAATACTTCGGAAAAAAAGTCGGCTATCTGCTTTGGTGGAAAATTAACTACACCCAATATTTGTTTATTTATTAACTCTTCTAATTTATAGCATTCTGTTAATTGTGCACTAGTTTTTTTTATGCCGATTTCTTTTCCAAAATCTATCCAAAGCTTATAGGCCGGTTTTACAGCCTTTTGAAAATTTTCTCCTTTTATTATTTTTCCTACCCTAATATCAACTTTTGCAAAATCTTCAAATGTTATCATTTCTATCTCCTATTTATTTTTGCTCTATTAACCCTTTTCTATATGCATGTAACAACTCTTTTAGAATTTCTATATTAGCCTTTATATCTTTTCCATTATCTGTGTCTTCTACCAAAACCCGTTTAGATACTTCATGTACATAAACTTCTTTTGGTATCATATCTACATTTTCGTAAATAGTTGCTTCATGAGTTTCAAAAGGCTCGTGAGAAACCAAAATCATCGCTTGGGAATTGTATATTAGAGTATAACCTGCTATTCCAGTTACTTTTTGATAAGGGTATGAAAACCCACCATCAATTACAAAAAGTTTACCATCAGCTTTTACGGGACTTTCTCCTTTTTTAGCTTTAACTGGTATGTGGCCGGTTATTATTTTCCCTTTATTTTCTACAATACCAAATTCTTCTAAAATTTTATTACTTATAGTTATTTCGTCTCTGAAATTAAAGTAGTTGTTATAATTTTCTTTATGGGTTTTTTTGTCTTCTATAAAATATCTTTCAAATGTAGCCATCTTATCTTTACCAAATAAAGGAGATATAGGACCGCACCATGTATACCAAATAATGTCTAAATTCTTCTGGTTGCTTTTTTTCTCCTTATTAAAAAAACCTTCTCTTAATCTTAAATCTAAGAAATCAAATAATCCTTTACCTGAATATTCTTCTCCTTCAAAAGTAAATTTTTGAAACTCTTTATTTTCATTCATAGGTATACAAGCATGATAGAGTAAATTATCATTACATATAAGGTATACACTTCCTTTTCCATATAAAGTCTCTACGTGTTCTTGAAGTTTCTCAGACTGTATAAAACTATGAGCTATAATATCTATAGCTTCTTTTTCTTCTTGACTTAGTGTATACGGATTGTTTATATCTAATGTTGGAAAGTAATTATCCAATAGAGTATATTCTTTACCTTCTATCTCTACAGTTTTGTAATCATCTTTAATTTTATCTAGAAATAATCTATCTTGCATTTCAAAATCAGGGTTTCTCATGATGACTTGACCCTCTAGTTTAAATTGAATTATAGCAATAGCTTTTTGCATTCCTGCAATTAATTTTAAATCTTTTTCTTTTATATTATTATTTTTTTCAAATTTAGGTTGGAATCTCTCTAAAGAATTATCAATATATTTTTCCATTGCTAAGCTTGCTAAAGGCATTAAATTAATACCATATCCTTCCTGTAATATTTTCATGCTTCCATATCTAAGAGCAATCCTTATTACATTAGCCATACATGCCTTAGAGCCTGCAGCAGCTCCCATCCAAATAACGTCATGATTCCCCCACTGTATATCCACATTATGATGATCTATTATATCATCCATTATAAGATCTGAACTTGGTCCTCTATCATAGACATCTCCAACTATATGAAGTCTATCAACCACTAATCTAACTATAGTATCGCAAATATCAATTATAAAATCATCAGCTCTTTCTGTACTTATTATAGTTTTTATTATATGGTTAAAATATTTTTGTTTGCTTTCCAAATCTTCCTGTTCCTGCATTAATTCTTCTATTATATAATCAAAACTATCAGGCAATGCTTTCCTAACCTTTGATCTAGTATATTTATAGGATACTTTTCTAATTAATAGTACTAGATGATAAATAGTGGTTTCATACCAATTATCATCAACTATTTTTTCACTTTTAAAAAAGTTTAATTTTTCTTTAGGATAGTATACAAGGGATGCTAAATCTTTTTTTTCTTTTTCTGTTAGTTTATCTCCGAAGGTTAAATCAATTTTTCTTTTTACTGTTCCTGAAGCATTTCTCATAATATGGTTAAAGGATTCAAATTCTCCATGTATATCAGTTATAAAGTGTTCAGTACCTTTGGGCAACTTCAGTATGGCTGTTAAATTTATAATTTCTTCACTAACTGCATCAATATTAGGATATTTTTTTGATAATAATTTGTAATAGTTTATTAATTCCATATTTACACCTCTTTTAATTATTATACTTATAAATATTATATGCCATTTATATAAAAATAAAAAGATTATTTCTTGTAATGATTATTGTTTATCGTTCCGTCACAGTATATAATAGTAATATGTTCAATTTAATTTATAAGTCACTTAATCTTGGAACTTAGATAATATAATTAGTATCATAAAATATTTGATGTTAAGTTTATTGTCTTATATAATATAAATAACATAATTTTTAATCCGCAGCCAAATCCTTTCTTTTTTACTACTTTCTTAAAATTATTATATTATACATATTTTTATATCATAATATTAATTTCTCATAATTCATATATTCTAAGACAAAAAAATTTCGAATAAGTATTTAAAGGTTTTTACAATTAAACCTTTATAATAAACAAAAAATAAAAGGAGGAATATTAATGGGAGAAGGAAAATGCCCGGTAACTGGACATACTAAAAAGACAGTCTCTGGTGGTGGTACTACTAATAAGGATTGGTGGCCTAAACAACTAAATCTTAAAATCCTTCATCAACATTCAAATTTAAGCACCCCTTTAGATAAAGATTTCAATTATGCTGAGGAGTTTAAAAAGTTGGATTTAGATGCTATCAAAAAAGATTTAAAAGAACTTATGACAGATTCAAAAGATTGGTGGCCTGCTGACTATGGACACTATGGTCCATTATTTATAAGAATGGCATGGCATAGTGCCGGTACATATCGTATGGGTGATGGTAGAGGCGGAGCAGGAAGCGGTTCACAAAGATTAGCTCCATTAAACAGCTGGCCTGATAATGTAAACTTAGATAAAGCAAGAAGATTACTTTGGCCTATAAAGAAAAAATATGGAAAGAAAATCTCTTGGGCTGATTTATTAATTCTTACTGGTAACTGTGCTCTAGAATCAATGGGTTTAAAAACTTTTGGATTCGCCGGTGGGCGAGAAGACGTATGGGAACCAGAAGAAGATATTTACTGGGGTTCAGAAGATGAGTGGTTAGGAGATGAAAGGTATTCTGGAGAAAGAGACTTGGAAAACCCATTAGCAGCTGTACAAATGGGACTTATCTATGTTAATCCAGAAGGTCCTAACGGAGAACCTGATCCAGTAAAATCTGGTGTTGACGTAAGAGATACCTTTAAAAGAATGGCTATGAACGATGAAGAAACTGTAGCTCTTGTAGCAGGAGGACATACTTTCGGTAAATGCCACGGTGCAGGACCAGCTGATCATGTAGGTCCTGAACCTGAATCCGCACCAATAGAACACCAAGGTCTGGGGTGGATTAGTTCATATAAAAGTGGCAAAGCTGGAGATCAAATAGGAAGTGGTATTGAAGGTGCCTGGAAGGCAAATCCAACCAAATGGGATATGGGCTATCTTAAAACCTTATTTAAATACGAGTGGGAATTAGTAAAAAGTCCTGCGGGTGCTAATCAATGGTTGGCTAAGGATGTAGATGAAGAAGATATGGTAGTGGATGCACACGACCCTACTAAAAAACACCGCCCTATGATGACTACTGCAGATTTATCATTAAGATACGATCCTAAATACGAACCAATTGCTCGCAGATATATGAATAATCCAGAAGAATTTCACGAAGCTTTTTCTCGTGCTTGGTTTAAATTAACTCATCGTGATATGGGACCAAAATCTAGATATTTGGGACCTGAAGTTCCAGAAGAAGATTTAATCTGGCAGGATCCAATTCCTGAAGCAGATTATAAAGTAATTGATCAAGAAGATGTTAAAAATTTAAAATCTAAAATTTCAGAAACTGATTTGACCATACCTCAGTTAGTTAAAACTGCTTGGGCTTCTGCTTCAACTTTTAGAAGCTCTGATAAAAGGGGTGGAGCAAACGGCGCCCGAATACGTCTAGAACCACAAAAATACTGGAAAGTTAATGAACCAGATGAATTAGAAAAAGTATTGTCTGTTTATAAAGATATTAAAAATGAATTTGACAACTCAGATTCCGACAAAAAGGTATCTATAGCAGATATAATTGTTTTAGGTGGATGTGTCGGTATAGAGAAGGCAGCTAAAAATGCAGGACATGATGTTGAAGTTCCTTTTAAACCTGGACGTACAGATGCTACCGAAGAACAAACGGATGCTGATTCATTCTCAGTTTTAGAACCTACTTCAGACGGATTTAGAAATTATTTAAAAGATAAATTTTCTGTATCTGCTGAAGAGTTATTGGTAGATAGAGCTCAGCTTCTGACATTAACAGCTCCAGAAATGACTGTTTTAATAGGTGGTATGCGTATGCTAAATGCAAACTATAACCAATCTCAACATGGAATATTTACAGATAATCCTGAAACTTTAACTAATGACTTTTTTATTAATCTACTGGATATGAATTATGAATGGAAAAAATCTAAAGATGATGAAAATGTTTATGAAATCAGGGAAAGAGATACAGGTAAACTTAAATGGACCGGTACAAGAGTCGATTTAGTATTAGGCTCAAACTCTCAACTTAGAGCAATCGCAGAAGTTTACGGTTCTGAAGATGCTGAAGAAAAATTTGTTAATGATTTTATTGCAGCTTGGAATAAAGTTATGAATGCAGATCGTTTTGATTTGAACTAGAAAACATATTAAAAATTACCATTAAAAAGAGGGAAAAAATCAATTTCCCTCTTTTTAATTATATACTGGATTTTACTATTTTTTTTGCTCAATTTCTGTAACACATTCAGTTTTTATCTTTTCTACTAAAAACTGGAGTCCATCTATTACGTGAGGTCTTATGTCTCCTCCTACCATTACATACATAATGTCATCGCCTACATTCAATAGTCCTTCATTAAGCCAAACTTTAATGTAGAAAATTCCATCTAATTTTTTTGTTTCTTCTACTGCTTTATCTACCTTTTTTTGATCGTAGGAAAATTCCATTTTTTCAACTTCAGAACCATCATCTATTCCCTGTCTTACTTTTGCTTTAGGTGTTTTTCTAACAGTTCCATTATGTATCAAGAACATTCCTACCTTTAAAGTTTCAGGGTCAGCCTTAGCTTCTTTCATCCACTGATCCATTGAAGGTATTTCTTTACCTGTCTTAATATTTTTCAACATTATCAATTCCTTTTTTTATTTAAATTTTCTATTATTAAGTAATTGATGCTTCGTAAATTTTTTCTATAGAATTACTTATCATATTGTTAAATT
>JAABRS010000042.1 GCA_011390775.1 Clostridia bacterium
TGAAAAATGGATAAAAAAGTTCTTAACAATAGATATGAAATAGTAGAAAAAATAGGCGGCGGAGGAATGGCAGAAGTCTACAAGGCAAAATGTCGGGTTTTAAATCGATATGTTGCGATAAAAGTTTTAAGAGGTGAGTTTGTTGAAGATGAACAATTTATCAGTAAATTTAAAGACGAATCCCAGGCAGCTGCAAAATTAAATCATAATAATATAGTAAATATATATGATACCGGTCTAGATGGAGATATTAATTATATAGTAATGGAATATGTAGAGGGAATGACTCTTAAGGAATACATAAAAGACAATAAGCCACTGGATATAAAGGAATCTATAAATATAGCCAGCCAGATAGCTGAAGCTTTAAGACATGCTCATGCTAATAAAATAATACATAGAGACATAAAACCACAAAACATATTAATTACTAAAGATAAATTGGCAAAAGTTGCAGATTTTGGTATAGCTAGAGCTATTTCTGAGAAAACAATAACCAATTCAGATAAAACAATAGGTTCAGTTCACTACTTTTCTCCGGAACAAGCAAGAGGAGGGTATGTAGATAATAGAACTGATATATATTCATTGGGAGTTGTGTTATTTGAAATGGTAACAGGAAGAGTACCCTTTGATGGAGATACTCCCATTTCTGTAGCCTTAAAACATGTTAATGAAAACATATCTAAACCTTCAAAATACAACAAAAAAATCCCTGGAAAACTTGAAGAAATAATTTTGAAATCCACTAATAAAAGTCAGAGACTTAGATATCATAATATTGATGAAATGATAGAAGATTTAAAAAATGTTTTTGAAGCTAACACTAAATCAGCATTCATACCAGCTGAAGAGGATTTAGAAAAAGAAGAAGCATTAAGAAAATTTTTTGAATCTGATAGTGGGGATAAAAGTCTAAATAATAAATCAGAAGCTAAGGTTAGTAAGGCTAATAATGCTAAAGAAAAAAATATAAAAAAAACAAAGAATCATAAAAAAATAAAAATGACAATATTAGCTGTTATATTAGCCCTTGCTATAACAGGAACAATAACTATTTTGGCAGTTAATTATATAAAAGGATATTTGATTACAGAAGAATTCGATATGCCGAATGTTGTTGGACTTAATGTAGAAGCAGCGGAAACCCAAATAAAAGAACTAGGCCTAGAATTTGAAATCGAAGATAGTGTCTACAATTCAGACTATGAAGAAGGAGAAGTTATAACTCAAAACATTAAACCTGATTCAAAGGTTAAGGAAGGATTCCCTATAAAAGTTATTGTAAGTCTAGGAGAAAAACTAGTTGAAGTTCCTGAAATCGTTAATGAACATTCAAATCAAGGAGTTATTTTAATAAGGGAAGCTGGTCTTGAAGAAGGTGAAATAACATATGAGTTTAGTGAAGAGATTCCTTGGGGAATAATAATCAGCCAAGATCCGGAAGTTGGAGAAAAAGTTTCAGAGGGAGAGAAGGTATCCTATGTTGTCAGTAAAGGACCGGAAGTTGAATATTTACTTATGCCTAATCTTATAGGTTTAACTCAAGAAGAAGCAGAAAGAACTATTCTTTCAAAGGGATTTGAAGTTGGTACTATTTCAGAAAGATCAAATGACGAATATGATGATGGAATAATATATTATCAAAGCTATCCAGCAGGTACTGAAATTGAAGTAGGAACATCAATTGATATTATAGTAAGTACAGGAGCTGAAACTACTCCAGTTGAAGAAGGAAATACAACTGACTCAGGAGTTGAAGGACAGTTAGATGAAAAAATCTTGATGATAGAACTTCCTAGTGAAGGAGAAACCATTTCAGTTATTGTAGAAAGAATAACAGATGACACAAGAGAAACTGTTTATAGAGGTACACATAGTTCAGAAGAAGAATCTATATCTATACCTGTAACAGGTTATGGACTTCAGAAATTTGAAATATTTATGGATAGTGAATTTATTGAAAGTAGGGAAGTAAACTTTGGAGAATAATATTGAAAATGGAAAAATTATTAAAATTTTAGGTGGTTTTTACTATATCTATGCTAAAGAAAGGGTTATTGAATGTAGAGCTAGAGGAAGTTTTAGAAATGACAAAATAAAACCCGTAGTTGGAGATATTGCTGATTTTAGAGTACCTGAAAATGAAAAAAACTTAGGATATTTAGAAAAAATTCACAAAAGAAAAAATTACTTAATAAGACCACCAGTATCAAATATAGATCAGAGCATTGTAGTTTTTGCTGTTGAGTCTCCTAATCCAAACTTTATACTACTTGACAAATTTCTTATTAACTCTTTAAAAGAAAATATTGAGCCTATTATATGTATTAATAAAATAGATCTAGATGAAGAAAAGGCAGTTGAAATAGGTAAAAGTTATGAAAAGTCAGGTTTTAAAGTAATACTAACTTCAAAACATATGGATGAAACTATTAATGAAATTAAAAAGGTATTAAAAAATAAAACAACTGTATTTGCAGGACCTTCAGGCACAGGAAAGTCATCTTTGTTAAATGTTGTTAAACCCGGTCTCAATTTAAAAACTGGAGAAATTAGTCGAAAATTAAAACAAGGAAAACACACAACTCGACATGTTGAAATGATTGAAATTATAAAAAATAGTTGGGTAGTGGACACAGCAGGATTTTCAAACCTTAATTTGAAAGGTATAGATAAATATAATCTAAAAGATTATTATTATGAATTTGATGATTATTACTGTAAATTTAACGACTGCATACATAACAAAGAACCGGGATGTCAGGTAAGAAAAGCTGTAGAGAAAAATGAGATAAGTGATTTAAGATATAAAAACTATTTAAAAATGCTTAATGAATTAACGGAAGGAGTGTACTAAATGAAACATATAGCCCCATCAATACTATCCTCAGACCTATCAAATATTTACAAACAGGTAAGTATAATAGAAGAAACTGGTTGTAAATACCTTCATATAGATGTTATGGATGGTCATTTTGTACCCAATATTACAATTGGTCCCCCATATATCAAATCATTAAGAAAATACAGCAATATGGTCTTTGATGTACATCTTATGATTGAGAATCCTGAAAAATACATAGATGGATTTTCCAAAGCGGGAGCAGATATTATTACAGTTCATCAAGAAGCTTCACCTCATCTACACAGGATTATTCAACAGATTAAAAATAACAATAAAATGGCAGGGGTATCTATTAACCCAGCAACTCCCCTTGATAGTTTAAAGAATATTATTGATGAAATTGATTTATTACTAATCATGACTGTAAATCCTGGATTTGGTGGACAAAAATTTATTAAAACCATGGAAAAGAAAATATTAGAAGCAGCAGAACTTATAAAGAAATCTTCAAAAAATGTTTTTCTTGAAATAGATGGGGGAATTAATAAAGAAAATATTAAAAATTTAAAAAAATACGATGTTGACATATATGTTTCGGGATCAGCTGTATTTAATGATGGCAGCATAAAGGACAATTATAATTATTTAATGGAGTCTATTAATGGATAAATATGCACTTGTTTTAGCAGGTGGAGATGAAGTAGAAAAAAACTTATTAGCTAAATATATAAAAGGATCAGATTTTGTAGTAGGAGCTGATAAAGGAGCAGAAACCGCATATAAATATAATTTTGATATAGACCTAGTTGTGGGTGATTTTGACTCAATTAATCCGGAAATATTAAGTGAATTTACAGGTAAAATTATAAGATATCCAATTGAAAAAGATAAAACCGATTTAGAATTAGCTTTAGACATTATAATTGAAAAAAAATATAATAATATAATTATATTAAATGCATTAGGTAATAGACTGGATCATACTATGGGGAATCTTTTTTTACTTGAAAAATTTAAAAATAAGAATATTAAAATAATAGATAATAATTCAGAAACATTTTTAATAAATGAAAATAAAATAAGTTTAAAGAATAAAAAAAATCACTCATTGTCAATCATACCAATAAGTGAATTTATACAAATAGAGAGACTTACAGGAGTAAAATATTCTTTAGAGAATCAAACTGTAAATCGAGGTTCAACATTATGTGTAAGTAATATTATCAAGGATAGAGAATGCCTTATATCTATAAGCAGAGGTAGGGCTTTTATTATAATAACAAAGAACATGGAGGAGTAATATGGAAGTAACTAACATTAAAAATATTTTTAAAAAACCCGAATTATATTATGGACAACCAATAAACATTAAAGGTTGGATTAGAACTATCAGAACTTCAAAAAATATTGGATTTATTGAAATAAATGATGGTACTTTTTTTAGTAACATACAGGTAATTTTTGACAATGAATTATCTAATAATGAAGATGTTAGAAAATGCACTACAGGAACAGCATTAAGTATAGTTGGAGAATTAGTTAAGACTCCCAATGCAAAACAAGATTTTGAAATTCAAAGTACTAAAATAGAAATTATTGCAGAGACATCTGAAGATTATCCTCTTCAGAAAAAGAGGCATACCTTTGAGTATTTAAGAAAAATAGCTCACTTAAGACCGAGAACAAATACATTTTCTGCTGCTTTCAGAGTTAGATCCACAACAGCTTTTGCAATACACAAATTTTTTCAAGAAAAAGATTTTGTATATTTAAACAGTCCAATTATAACATCTAATGATGCAGAAGGTGCTGGTGAAATGTTTAATGTAACTACATTTAACATTGAAGATATGGTGAAAAATAATAAAAAAGTTGATTTTTCTGATGATTTTTTTGGTAAAAAAACTAATTTATCCGTAAGTGGTCAGTTGGAAGCTGAAGCATATGCATTAGCTTTTAAAAACGTATATACCTTCGCTCCAACATTTAGAGCTGAGAACTCCAATACCAAAAGACATGCTTCAGAATTTTGGATGATAGAGCCGGAAATGGCTTTTGCTGACATAAATGATGATATGGATATAGCTGAAGAAATGATTAAATATATTATCAACTATGTAATGGAAAACAATATTGAAGAAATAGAGTTTTTTAATAAATTTATTGACAAAAATCTTATTGAAAGATTAAACAATGTAAGAAATTCAAATTTTGAAAGAATAACCTATACTAAGGCAATTGAAATATTAAAAAAATCTAAAGAAGATTTTGAATTTGAAGTTGAGTGGGGAATAGATTTACAAACAGAACATGAAAGATATATAACAGATAAAATTTATAATAAACCTGTTTTTGTAATGGATTATCCTAAAGAGATTAAAGCTTTCTATATGAAGCTAAATGACGATGATAAAACAGTGGCTGCTGTTGATTTACTAGTACCAGGAGTAGGAGAATTAATTGGAGGAAGTCAGAGAGAAGATAGATATGACAAACTTGTAAGTAGAATGAAATATATGGGCATCCCACAAGAGGATTTAGAATGGTATCTTGATTTAAGAAAATTTGGATGTGCTCCTCATTCAGGATTTGGCTTAGGATTTGAGAGACTTATAATGTATTTAACGGGATTATCAAATATAAGAGATGTTATACCTTTTCCAAGAACACCAAATAATGCTGATTTTTAGAAAAAAATAAGACCTAGAGGCTATCTCCAGATCTTAAACAAAAAATAAAAAATGCGGATTCAAACTCCGCATTTACATTTTATATTATAGAGCTCTTTCTACGTTATTAGAACGTAAACATCTTGTACATACATACTTTCTCTTTGGAGAACCATTTTCCATTACTTTAACTCTTCTGATATTAGGTTTCCATTTTCTTTTTATTTTATTATCGGCATGAGTTACTGAATTGCCAGACATTTTGCCTTTTCCACATACCTCACAATAGTTAGCCATTTTTACACCTCCTACTAAGCTCTAAGAATAATCTATATAATTTCTAAAATCAACTATAATATTTTAACATTAAAAATAATTTATTGCAATAATATTTTTTAATTAGTATAATAATGTTTGAAAGTAAATAAACGGAGGGATATTATGTCTATTAAGATTAATAATAAACATGGAAATATAAATATTGATGACCAAGTTATAGCATCTTTATCTGGCATATCAGCTATGGAATGTTATGGAATAGTTGGAATGGCATCTAAAAGTGCTACAGATGGTTTTTTTGAATTATTAAAAAAGGAAAACATAACTAAAGGTGTAAAAGTAACAACAAAAGATAATAAGCTTATTATAGACTTGTACGTTGTTTTACAATATGGAATTAAAATCTCAACAGTTGCTGAGAATATTATATCTAAGGTAAAATACACAATTGAAAAATATTCAGAATTAGAAGTCAATAGTGTAAATGTACATGTACAGGGAGTAAGGGTACAATAAAGGAGGCAGTCATGAAAAATATAGATATGAGTGAAATAAAATATATATATAACAACTTAGCAACTAATTTAGAGAATAATAAACATATAGTGGATTCTTTAAATGTTTTTCCAGTACCTGACGGTGACACTGGAACTAATATGAATCTTACCATGCAGTCTGCACTGAAAGAGTTAATGGAAAGCGATGAATCAGATTTTTATAGTATTTTTAAAGCTGCCGCTAATGGAGCACTTATGGGAGCAAGAGGAAACTCAGGTGTTATACTGTCACAGCTTTTAAGAGGATTTTCAGAAGGCTTAAAGGGTGTAGATACACTAGATACCCTAAGCATGGCTAAAGCCATGGATAGAGCCTCTAAAACTGCATATAAGGCAGTAATGAAACCTATAGAAGGAACCATATTAACTGTAGCAAGAGAATCTGCAGAAAAAGCTATGGAAATTGCTCATGATACAGATGATGTAATTACTTTTTTAGAAATAGTTTTAGAACAGTCCAGAGATACCTTGGAAAGAACTCCAGATATGTTAGAAGTACTAAAAAAATCAGGGGTAGTTGATGCTGGTGGGAAAGGTTATGTTCTTCTTCTTGAAGGGGCATTATTAGCATTAAAAGGAGAGAAGCTTAAGACGGAGGTGCCTTCAGATGAAAAAATACAGGACACCAATGAAGAAATAGAAAGTATTTCCAGCGAAGATGAGATTATTTACGCTTATTGTACTGAGTTTATTGTTTTAAAAACTGCTGTTACAAGAAGTGAATTTTTAAGACAAATTCAAGACAAAGGAGATTCTATTGTATGTATTAAGAATGATGATATATTAAAAACTCATATACATACAAATAATCCTGGTAAAATATTAGAAATGGCATCAAGACATGGTGAATTAATAAACATTAAAATTGAAAATATGAAAGAACAATTTAGAGAAAAGAACAAAAATAAGAAAAAAGAATATAAAAAATACAGCTTTATTTCTATAGGAATGGGTGAGGGGATAAAAGCATTATTTAAAGATTTAATGGTTGATGAATTTATTTCTGGTGGACAAACTATGAACCCAAGCACTCAAGACATTTTAACTTCAGTTAGTAAGGTTTCAGGAGAATATGTCATTATATTACCGAACAATAGCAACATAATTTTAGCTGCAAATCAAGCAGCAGAATTATCAGATAGAAATATATATGTAATTCCAACCAAAACTATACCCCAGGGTGTTGCAGCAATGCTAGCTTTTGACGAAGATGATGATCCTGAAACAAATAAAAACAATATGATTGAAGCAATTAAGGAAATAAAAACAGGACAAGTAACTTATGCGGTAAGAGATACTGAAGTTGACACAAAAGACATCAAAAAAGATGATATTATTGGGATTTATGATGGTAAAATTGTATCCCACGGTGAAAATATGGATAATGTTATCATTGAATTAGCGAAGGAAATGATAGATGAAGAAAGTTATTTAATTACACTTTTTTATGGTGAAGATGTATCAGAAGAAAAAGCAGAAGAAATAAAAGAATTTTTAACTGAAATAGCTCCAGATTGTGATATTGAATTAATAAAGGGAGGACAACCTTTATACTATTACATAATTTCAGTTGAATAAAGTGGTGATTTGTTGAAAAATATGCTAAATAAAAAAATTAGTATAATAAGTGGAATAGGTCCTAAATACGAAGAATATCTTAATAATATAGGTATTAAAACTATTAGAGACCTATTTTATTATATGCCTTACGATTATGAAGATAGGAGATTTCCTACATCACTTTCCGAGGTAAAAACAAATAATAAAAATTTGATAAAAATCAAAATTACTAAAGAACCCAGGATAATTAGAACTAGAGGAAATTTGACAATTTTAACTACAGAAGGTCGTGATGACTCTGGTAAAATAGAAATTAAGTGGTTCAATCAAAATTTCATAAAAAATAAAATTATCAACAATAAAACATACTACTTATTTGGAACAATAAAAAGAGATAAAGGAAAATTGAACATTACAAACCCCGAATTCAGTTCACAATTAGGAGATAAGTTAGGTGTTATTTATCCAAAATATTCTCTGACAAAAGGGTTAACAAATAATTTTATTAAAAAAATAGTAAACAAAGTTTTCGATTCTTATTTTAATGAGTTAGATGATCTTTTTCCTAAAGAAACTCTGAATAGATACAATCTTATTTCAAGAAAAGAAGCTGTAAAAAACATTCATTATCCTGATGACTTTGAAAAGTTAAAAAAAAGCATTAGATATATAGAAATCGAAAAACTTATTTTAATGCAGATAGCATTTCAAAAACGTAAGAATATTATAAAAAGCAACAAAAGTAAAACAATAAATTTAAATAAAAATATAAAAAAAATAATAGAAAAATTACCCTTTGAATTAACACAATATCAGAAAAAAGTTTTTAAAGAAATTACTGAGGATATGAACAAAGGGACATCAATGAATAGATTGCTTCAGGGAGATGTTGGTTCTGGTAAGACTATTATTGCTTTTTTAACCCTAATAAACGTAAGTTTTCAGGGGTATCAAGGAGCGCTAATGGTACCTACGGAAGTATTGGCTAAACAACATTTCAATAAATTTAAAAAAATGTTTGGGTACTTAGATATTAAAGTTGAAGTTTTATACAGCAGCTTAAAAGATAAAAAGAAAAAAGAAATTTTCTCAAAGATAAAAACCGGGGAAATTTCAATAATAATAGGTACTCATTCTTTGATACAGAAGGAAATAAATTTTAAAAATTTAGCATATATAATTACAGACGAGCAGCATAGATTTGGAGTAGAACAAAGGGCAAGCTTAGTAAATAAAGGAGAACATCCACATAACTTGGTTATGAGCGCCACTCCAATACCTAGAACTTTAGCTATGATTATATATAATGACCTAGATATTTCAACTATAGATAAAAATCCACCGGGAAGAAAGAAAGTTAAAACATATATAATAAACAATGAAAATAAAGGGAAATTATATAAATTTCTAAAAACAAAAATATATAGAGGAGAACAGGCTTACATAGTAAGTCCTATAATAGAAGATTCAGATAAATTGGAAAATATAAGTTCAGCCCAAAAAATATTCAATAATTTCCTTAAGGGGAATTTCAAAAAAGAGGATGTATGCTTGCTTCATGGAAAGATGAGTACCGATGAATCTGAAAAAATAATTAATAGTTTTTCTGAAGGAAAATGTAAAATTCTCATTTCAACTACGGTTATTGAAGTTGGTGTAGATATACAGAATGCGACTATTATGATAATAATAAATGCTGAAAGATTTGGATTAGCTCAACTTCATCAACTTAGAGGTAGAGTAGGAAGAGGAGAGAAACAATCCTACTGCTTTTTAGTATCTGATTCGGATAAAGAAAAATCCATAAAAAGATTGAATATTTTAGAAAGAACAACCAATGGTTTTGAAATTTCCAAAGAGGACTTGAAGCTTAGAGGACCTGGAGAATTTTTAGGAACAAAGCAAAGCGGTATTCCCGAAGAATTTTTGAATTTTGACATGGAAAACATAGATATTTCTAAAAAAATCAAAGATATAATTATGAAAAATATTAATATTAATGATAAAAAGTATGATAAAATATTAAAGGAAGCAGTCGATATTTACAAAGATAGAATCAAAATAAGTTAGGAGGAAAAATTGAGAATTATAACTGGTAAAAAACGAGGTTTAAAACTTGAATCACCTGAGAACACACAAATTAGACCGACATTAGATAGAATTAAAGAATCGATTTTCAATATAATTCATCCTATAAAACATAATTCAATAGTATTAGATTTATTTACTGGTACAGGAAATATTGGATTAGAATTTATAAGTAGAGGATCTGAGAAAGTATATTTTGTAGACAATTCAGATTACAGTATAGAGCTGACCAAGAAAAACATTGAAAAATGCAAATTCGAAGATGAATCTATATTGATAAAGGATGATTATGAAATAGCACTAAAAAAAATTAAACAAGATGAAGTTGTTGACTACGTATATATTGATCCACCATATGGTGAAATTGATATAAATAATATTTTGAAAAATATAATAAATAGTAATATAATTAGTGATAATAGTCTTATTATTTTTGAAGATGATAAGGATACAGAAATTAATATCAAAGATATAAATATTGTAGATGAGAGAAATTACGGCAATATATTTATAAAATTTATGAAAAAGAGGTAGTTTATGGAAGTAATGTACTCAGGTAGTTTTGATCCTATAACTTGTGGACATCTTGATATTATAAAAAGATGTGCTGCTAAATTTAATAGAGTAAAAGTAGTAGTATTTGATAATTATTCGAAAGATCATTCCTTTACAGTAGAAGACAGATATAAACTAGTTGAGGATGCAACTAGTGAAATAGAAAACGTAGAGGTAGATATTGCAAGTGGCATGCTTGTCAATTATGCTAAAAAGAATAATATTGAAGTTGTAATAAGAGGTTTAAGGGCAGTTTCTGATTATGAATATGAAATAAAAGTAGCATCAATGAATAAATTTCTTCATGAAGGATTGGAAACTCTTTTCATGCTGGCATCGCCTAACTATTCTTTTTTAAGTTCCAGCGTAGTAAAAGAAATTGCAAAACTTGGCGGCGATATAGATGGATTAGTCCCGGAAAATGTTAAAAAAGCTTTAGAAAAAAAATATAAGGGGGAGTAAATTTGGAAATTTTAAATTTATTAGAACAATTAGAAGACACTATTGAAGAAGCTTCAAAGGTTCCCATGTCAAACAAGGCTATAATTAACAAAGAAGAAGTTTTAGAAATCATTACAGAGATAAGATTAAATCTACCTGACGAAATAAAGCAGGCAGCTTGGATAAAAAAAGAAAGACAGAGAATATTAGAAGAAACTCAATCAGAAGCTAATAAAATTTTAAATGATGCACAAGATAGACAAAGCTATCTTATTGATGACCATGAATTAACTAAAAAAGCAGAACAAAAAGCTGTAGAAATAGAAGAAAGAGCAAAGAAAAAAGCACAAGAAATTAGAAGTGGAACCTATAACTATTGTGATAAATTACTTGAAAGAACTCAGGATAGTTTAGAAGAAATGTTGGAAGTTGTTGTTAAAAACAGAGATGAAGTAAAAAAGATATAAAGGTTGATTCCTTTATATCTTTATGTAGGGATTTTTCAAATATTCAGAATTCATATAATTTTTATTCATTAACCCGCTGAAGTATATATCACCAGCTTTTTTTGTTTTTTCAAAAATAAACTTGTCAGTCTTAGTTTCATTAATTTTTTTGTAATCTGAATATTTAGTTATGAAATTAAAAGAATTATTTTCTTTAAGAAATCTAAATCCTTTACTATCACTGGCTAGTACATTTAAATAAGTAAGGTCATTGATATTTATGTTTTTATAAAAATCTACAGTTAAGTCTAATAAGATGTTGTTCAAAATCCTTGATACTTTAGAATAAGTATAACGTTTTGTTGATATTGTTTTAATCAAATCATTTATATCCTCAGATTTTTCGATTAAATTATATATTCGATTATGTAATCCTTCACTTACATCATAAATTTTCTTTAATTTTTTAGGACCCATTAATATTATTAAGTGTTTAATCTTCTCGTAAAAAATTTCTAAAGAGTTGTAATTGTTGAAATTTTTAATATGTTTTATTAATTCACTGTAGGATTCCTCAGGAACGGAATTTTTAATACTTAATAAATTATCTTTAAGCATGGCTTTTCTTATTGCCGTAGCACTTGAAAAGTCTTGTCTTATTTCAGTGGATTTGTAATCTCCACCTACTCTTTGTATATTATAAGGAATAATAGTGCTTTTTAGATCCTTTAATTTTTTTAAATATTCTAGTGCAAGGATGTTATTTGACTTAAGAAGCTCTTCTGAGCTAAATTTACTTTGCAATGATAAATCATAGGCTTTTGGATATGAATTGCCTAAATTAAGATATTTTGATAAATTTTTTTTAAAGTTATCGGTATAAATATAATCTCTTACTGATAAAAGTGGTTCTAAATCTTTACTCTCTGTACCAAAGCATAAATAATCAATACCAAGCTTATCTAAAATAGTAATAGATCCTTTTGAAAATAAATCTGCATTTTGAGTAGCATAAGCTATGGGAAGTTCAATTATAAGATTTGCTCCGTTTAACAAAGCTGATTTGCTTCTAGACCACTTATCTATTATAGCAGGCTCGCCACGTTGTACAAAGTTGCCGCTCATGATTATAATAATTACGTCAGGATCTAGTTTGTTTTTTATATTATCAATCAAATATTTATGACCGTTATGAAAAGGATTAAATTCAGAAACAATTCCTACAGTTTTCATAAGCACCTCCATATGATAGTATATAATAAAATTCACATATCAACAATTATTAAAGTTGATTTTTTTTAGGATATATATTAATATATATTAGTCAGTTATAATAAAATGGAGGTAATAAAATGAATGTTTTGGTAATTAATTGTGGAAGTTCATCACTAAAATATCAACTAATTAACATGGAAAATGAGGATGTATTGGCAAAAGGACTAGCAGAAAGAATAGGACTTGATGGAATTGTTAAACATCAGGCAGAAGGTAAAGAAGAAGTAGAACTTGAAGAAAATCTAAAAGACCATAAGGATGCAATTAAGATAGTTTTAGATCTACTTGTTGATGAAAAAGTAGGTGCAATTACGTCTTTAGAAGAAATTGATGTTGTAGGTCACAGAGTTGTTCACGGTGGAGAAAAATTTGCTAGCTCGGTTATCATAAACGATGAAGTAATTTCAGCAATGGAAGATTGTATAGATTTAGCTCCCCTGCATAACCCACCTAATATAATAGGAATTAAAGCATGTCAAGAACTTATGCCTAACGTTACAATGACTGGTGTATTTGATACTGCTTTCCATCAAACTATGTCTAAAAAAGCATATATTTATCCACTTCCTTATGAACTATATGAGGAATTAGGAGTAAGAAAGTACGGTTTTCATGGTACATCTCATAAATACGTTTCAAACAGAGTAGCAGAACTTATAGGCAAAGATATAGAAGATCTAAAGATAGTAACATGTCATCTTGGAAATGG
>JAABRS010000043.1 GCA_011390775.1 Clostridia bacterium
AGATTTTTCGCTATCTATAGCATCATAATATAAAGACTTTAGATCTTTTGTGTCTACGCAATTGTATTTATCTAGAATTTCTTTTTTATGGTCTTCTAGTGCTTCACATTCTTCTTTGTATTGAGGTACCATTCCGTTAATTTCTTTTATTTCATTTTTTAAGTTTCTAATTATCGTATTGTTTCTAGATAGTTTGCTTAATATAACCATACCGATTAGTATCACTGCATTAACATAGTATATATTAGGATTTTGATAATAGTTAGCGGCAAAATATGAGCTAACAGGTACTCCTAACATAATAATTAGAGAAAGTACAACTTTAAACCACTTTCTATTTCTTTCTTTTTTTAGTTTTTCTTTTAGCAAATCAACTATATTTCCTTCTAATATACCTTTTATATATTTTTTTCTTTTATTCTCTTTTGATAATTCGTTAAAACTTTCTATAATTCCTATATGATTTTTTTCTTTTATTTTTTCAATTTCATTATTTAAATCATCCAATTTTGTCTGCAGTCTTTCAAGAATCTTTTTGTTGCTTTTATATAGTTCGTACTGAGATATAAAATTAGATTCATCTACATCCTTAAATTTTTGAAAATCATTCTTTACGTAAACAGCTTCTTTTTCCAATGATTGTAAATTTTTACTAATTATGTTTTTTTCATCTTCTAATTTTTCGTTTTTCGAACTTAAAACTATAAGTTTTTCATAATCTTCAATTTCAATATCCATGTCTCTCTTCATAGAGTCGATTTTTTCATTTAACGTATTTATTTCAATTATTATTTTTTCAGCATTTGCATATTTATTTTCCAATTCATCAAAATCTTCAATTGATGTAAGAGGTTCTAAAAACTTATTTCTTAATTCCAAATAATTTAATTCTTTTTTATTATCCTGTATTTGATTTATTAGATTTTTTATTTTTTTTCTTTTTTCTTCTATTTCTATTTTTTCATTTTTTAGGTTTTTAATCTTTTCATGTATTTCTTCATATCTTTGAATTTCTTTTTTTTCATCTAATCTTATCAATACATCTTCTAAATTTATATTTTCATCTTTAGCTTTACCTAAATTTTCTATTTTATTTTTAATTTCTTTAAGCAACTCTCTGTCGGTTTTGCTTTTAAGTTGACCGATGCTTAGGGTGTTTTTATAAATATCTTTGTTTACACCTAAAAGCTGATATCCGGGTTGTTCTAGAGAGTTTGGACTAGAGTCCTTAACTTCATTATTATTAAAAAAAGATGTATTCTTACTAAAGTCCCTGTCAATAATATACTCATTTTCCCCTTCTTGCATTAACAATTGACCCTTATAATCTTCTGAAAACCAGGGTTGGTATTTATTGAAGATATCTTTATTGGTTGGATTGATACCGAAAAGCATGCTTTCAATGAATTTATGAATAGTGCTTTTACCTGTTTCGTTATCACCGTAAATTATGTTAATACCTTTTTTAAATTGTATGGTTTTATTTATAAATTTTCCAAAAGCATCTATCTTTAATTCTTTAATATTCATCTAATAATCCACCTTCTCTTTTGAAAGTTCTTCAATCCCCAGTAGTATTGACTTTTGAAGTTTTAAAGGTTTTGTCGTAATCTTCCCAGTTTCATTAATATATCTTCCTATAAGGTTATTTTCATTTTCTCTTTCTATCTTATATAAATCTAAAGCATAATCAAACTCTTCAACAAATTCTACATGTCTAAAGTACTTCTCAGCTTCTTTTTTAATCAGATCTATTTTTATATCTTTATTCAGTTCACCTTTTAAAATTATTCTATAATAATCTTTTGAAAGAGATTCTATATCTCCAGAAAATTTAATTATATCTAGTATTTTTTCCTTTGTATAATCCTTTTGCATATAAATCTCTTTAGTTATAAATTTTCTTTTGGATAATGGAATAAATATCTTAAAAAGAATATCTTTGCCTACTTTACCCATTACCACTCCTCTTTTACCTTCTTCGCTGTAATCAAGAGGCTCTGGAGTTCCTGGATAAACTATATGTTCTTTTATTTCAGTGTGGTGATGAAAATGTCCTAGGGCACAGTAATCGAATTTATTTAATTTTTCAAAATCTATGTGCAAGGGGTGATTTTCTTTTTCTTTTCCTCCATGTAATACTAAAATATTAATTTTTTCTTCGTTTATTTCTACATCAAGAACTTCATTAATTTTAAATTCCGGATTATACTCTTCTAAAGATAGACCGTATATCACGATATTATCTTCTTCTATTTCAATTTTTTCCAGTTTATTTTTTTCTTTTATTATATGTACATTTGGAGGCCAATCTATAATATTATAATATGATAATTCATTTAAGGGATCATTATTACCTGTCACAATAATTATTTTGGTATCTTTGAGAAAACTTAGTTTTTCCTGTATCTTTTGATAATCTTTAAGTTTAGCATATTTACTGCAAATTAAATCACCAGCTATAAATAAATACTTTGCTTCATTTTCCATTGATAAGTCTATGATTTTTTCGAATACTTCCCATAATTCATTTCTTCTTAGTTCTCTTTCCTTCATACTTAAAGAAATATTATCAAAGTTTTTACAAAGATGTATGTCTGCCGTATGAATAAATGATAATTCCATTTTTGCCTCCTTGTATTAAAATTTCACCTAATAATTTTATCACATTTTAATCAATTTTGCATTTTATTTACAACCATAATCCCCATAATCTTCCAGCCATAATTATTATAGCAATTGTTATGATAATCCTTATATATTTATCTCCTTTGTTAACTGCAAAAGTACTTCCTAAATATGCTCCTGTACTGTTTCCTACAGCAAGTAACAGCCCTAATGCCCAATCAACATTTCCATTCAATACAAAAACCGACAGCGCAGTAATGGTATATATTCCTATTATTGCTACTTTTAAAGAATTAATCTTTACTAATGACATTCCAGTTATTAAACTTAATGCCACAATGAAAATAAATCCAACCCCTGCTTGAATAAAACCTCCGTAAAAACCTACAAATAAAAAAGCTATAACGGCAAGGATTTTTCTTTTTCCTACTAATTCACTTATTTCTTCATCTGCTAAAAACTTTTTTTCAGGTCTTGTTAAAATTAAAATAAGTACTAATATCATTACTACTCCCAGTACTTTATTAAATATTTCATCCGGGAGATTTACTGCTAAATTTGAACCTATTATCGATCCTATAATTGCAGGTATAGCTAGTAATATTATAATCTTTGGATAAAAGTATCCTTTTCTTTTAAAATTTAAGGTTGCCGAAAAGTTTTGTGCTAGTAATGCTATTCTATTTGTACCGTTGGCAGTTGCCGAGGGCAGCCCCATAAATATAAGCACCGGCATGGTAATAAGGGATCCACCACCTCCAATTGTATTTAAAAAGCCTGCTGCTGTTCCTGCAACGAAAATTAGTAAATATTCCATTTTTTTCTTCCTTTCTAATAAAAAACTGTCTCTTGAGTAATTCATCAATCAAGAGACAGTAAATTTTTTTGATTATTTATTGTACTCAATTAAAGCTTGTTTTAGAATATTCATTGCTTTATTAAGATCTTCTTCATTAAGTACATATGAAATTCTAATCTCGTCTCTTCCCATTCCTTCTGTTGCATAAAACCCTTCAGCTGGTGCAAACATAACCGTTTCGTTATTAATATCATAGTCTGTAAGCAACCATCTAACAAAGTCTTCTGCATTGTCAACAGGTAATTTAGCTGTAATATAGAAAGCACCTCTAGGTTTCTTACAAAATACACCTTCCATATCTTGAAGTGCATCAAATACTAAGTTTCTTCTCTTGTCATATTCTTTAAAAGCTTCCTGCATATAGTCTTTAGACACTTTAATCAAGCCTGCTGCTCCAACCTGCTCTATAGTAGCTACGCATAATCTACTTTGACATAGTTTAAGTACTTCTTTTGTAACCTGTTTGTTTTTAGATGCAACACATCCTATTCTAGCTCCACATGCACTGTATCTTTTAGATATACTATCAGTAAGTATAACTCTGTCCTCTATTTCTTTCATTTGAGCAAAACTTTTATATTCCAGTCCATCGTAAACAAATTCTCTATAAACTTCATCGGCTATAATATAAATGTCGTTTTCTACTGCTATATCCTTGATAATGTCCATTTCTTCCTTGGTGTAGACTTTACCAGTTGGATTACTTGGATTCGAAAGCATTATAGCTTTAGTTTTGCCTGTTATTAGTTCCTCGATTTCAGACTTGCTAGGTAATGCAAATCCATCTTCTGATTTAGTAGTTATGGGAACTACCTTTACTCCAGCTGATGTACTGAATCCGTTGTAGTTCGTATAAAAAGGTTCAGGTATTAATATCTCATCGCCGTAATCACATACAGCCAGTAGTGAGAATAGTATTGCCTCGCTACCTCCATTAGTTACTAGAATATCATCTTTATCGAACTCTACATCATATGACTTATAGTACTCTATGAAGCTGTCTATTAGTTCCGGAATTCCTTGTGAAAAAGAATATGAAAGTACTTCTTCATCAAAGTCTTTAATATTTTGAAAAAATTCTTCCGGAGTTTTAATGTCCGGTTGACCAATGTTTAAATGATATACTTTTTTACCCTTTGATTTTGCCTCTTCAGCTAAAGGCACTAATTTTCTTATAGGTGATTCCTGCATTGATTTAATTCTATCGGAAACAAACATAACTTCCTCCTTGTTTTAAGTGATATAAAGAATGATAACATATTTAAAAAAATGATATATCAGAATTTTAAGGAATTTTGTTAATTTATCGTAATAATTATACCTTAAATATCCATCCTTCAGGAGCTTCTATATCTCCTGTTTGAATTCCTACTAATGTTTCATATAATTTTTTAGTTACTGGACCTACTTCTTCTTTTGAATAAAAAACATGTTCTTTATCTTTATGAGTTATAGCTCCTATTGGTGTAATAACCGCTGCTGTACCACATGCTCCTGCTTCTTTAAATTCATCTAGCTCATCGATTAAAACATCCCTTTCTTCTACTTTCATACCTAAAACATTCTCAGCTATATACATTAGTGAATACTTTGTAATACTTGGTAGTATAGATGGTGAATCAGGTGTTACAAATACATTGTCTTTTGTAATTCCAAAGAAATTTGCAGCTCCGACCTCTTCGATTTTTGTATGAGTTTTTGCATCTAAGTAAATGCAATCTGCATAACCTTTTTCCACCGCTTCTTTGTGGGCTTCTAAACTTGCTGCATAGTTTCCTCCTACTTTAGCTGCTCCTGTGCCTTGTGGTGCTGCTCTATCGTATTCCGTAGTTACGAAATCAACCGGAGATAATCCACCTTTAAAGTATGAACCTACAGGCAGAACAAATATTCTAAATATATATTCAGGTGCAGGTTTTACTCCTACAGTATGCCCGGTTCCTATCATAAAAGGTCTAACATATAGAGTAGCTCCAGTACCATAAGGTGGTACAAATTCTTCATTTGCCTTTACTACCTTTTTAACGGCGTCAACAAACTTATCTACAGGTACTCTAGGCATAAGTATTTTATCACAGCTTCTTTGCATTCTTTTTGCATTTTCATCAGTTCTAAATAGTTGTATTTCTCCATCTTTTGTTCTGTAAGCTTTTAAACCTTCAAAACACTGCTGTCCATAGTGTAATGACGTTGAAGCTTCACTAATTCTTATGAAATTATCATCAGTAAGTTCACCCTCATCCCATTCACCGTCTTTGTATACGGACATAAAGCTTTTATTAGTTTTTTGGTAATCAAATCCTAAATTTTTCCAATCAATTTTTTTATCTGACATTTTCTCTCCTCCGTTTCATTATTTCTTTCTCTTTTTTAAGTATATAATATACCTATTTTTTTATCAATAATAATAATTTTCGACAATCTATCGACATACAGGTGATAATATAATACAATATAGAAAACAGAGTAGATGAAATGCGTGAAGTGCTAAAGGATGGGAGGTTGCCTTTAGACGAAGGATCTTTTCGATTCGCGGTATTTTGTCGCTTCCGCTGTTATTATTTAATTGCGGAAGTATTACTCATAAGGAGGTAATTATGAAGAGTAATACTTTAAACAACAAAATTATGTCAACAAGAGCTTTAGTAACCATTAGTTTACTGACATCTATAAGTATAATATTAGCAAGAGTAATGGGCATTATGGTACCAGTAGCTGGATTTCCAGCCTTGAAAATTAATTTTTCTACAATTCCTATAATGCTTTCAGGAATACTCTTTGGACCAGTAGCCGGTTTTATGACCGGTGGAGTAGCTGATGTGATTGGATATCTTATTAATCCTCAGGGAGGACCTTTTTTCCCAGGATTTACTTTAACCACAGCTTTAACCGGAATGATTCCGGGGTTAATTTATAAGATTATAACTAAATACGATAAGATAAAAAAGATAAATTTCAATTATATAAACGGCTTGTTTATTTTATTAATAAGTTTTGGTCTGGGATATGCTTTTTATGCTAAGGGAGTACTTACATTCAATAATGGATTAAGTTTTAACGGCCAGTCAATACATATAGCAATATCAGGATTAATAATCCTTTCAATTGGAGCCTATATTATACTGCCTTTCTACATAACTAAAGCCATTTACAAAAAAGATTATATATATTCATTTGATAAGTTGTATTTTACTGTAAGCATAACACAGATAATAACCTCTCTTATACTTAACACTTATTTTTTATCCATATTATTTGGAAAAGGTGTTTTAGTATTTTTACCTACTAGAATTGTAACAAACTATATAATGATTCCTGTGTTTACAATGATATTTGCAGTTCTTTTCAAAACATTAAAACTAGATGAATACTAAATAAAAAAATCGGTTATTGAGAAAATTTCAATAACCGATTTTTTGTTTATACTATTATCTTATTTATCATGATAAAAGGAGTATATATGAGACTTGCTATAAAAGCATCTAAAACTAGTAAAAATAATATTTTCCATAACAATCCTGTTTCTTTTCTTTCTCTATCGAATATGTAAAATATCCCTATTGAAAAAATATTAATAATCAGAGGAATAATAATGTTAGAAACACCACCGATTAGGTAGGAAGGAGTTTGATACAATCTTGTTCCTTCAATATAGTTAAACTTAAAGCTTATAAGATTTATTATAATAAATACTCCTATGAGGATAATCTTCCTAATTCTTTCGTTGTTCTCTTCATATAAATCTTTGTTGTACATTATCATATACACTGCTGAAAGTACTGCGAAAAACAAAACAATCATGATAGAACTTTTAATCAGAAGCATACTTAAAGCGAAAAAAGGTCCCGAGGAAGCTTTTAATAAAGCATCTTTTATTTCATCTGATTTTATTTTTGAAGACATTTCTAAAAATTCTTCATTATTTGAATTGTACATGACTTTATAATTTTCACTACCTACCTCAAGCCAAAATGAAAAGGCCTCTCCTTTCTCTTGTAAAATGGTTGGACTCTGTGAATATCTAAATGTATTAGATATATAGCTTGTATCGTAAAATTCTCCGTAACTGTTTATTTTTGTAATGAATATATCATTTTTATTTGTATAATTGTTTTCCGGATTAAATCCGGATCCTATCATATAAACTTCTCCATTAATAGTTTCTAAGTCAATTATATCTTCGAGATTTATTATTTCTTTGAAATTGTTGCTGTTAATCACTCTGCTGTATAATAGATCTTGGGTCTTTAGATTTATAGAGTATAGAAGTTTTTTTAGAGTTTTAGATCCCTGTTGACCGTATTCTGTAAAATTTGAAGTTACCGTCAATACTCCATCGTTTAAAGTATTTTTTGTACCACCTTTATAAATATTATAAACACTTTTAATAGTACCTATCTCAACAGGTTTATTATCAAAATTTACTAAATTGTAGAATACATTAACTTCTTCGGAACTTTCCTTTCTATATGTAATTAATATGCTGTTACCATTTTTATTTAAAACAAAGGCATCAATAATATTTTCTTCATTAAGTACAAATGTCTGATTTTCTAATAATTTTTCGTCTATATAAGAGTAGGAATATATTTCATTGGAATTATACAATGTAAAATTATAATCTTCTACCACATTAAAGCCGCTTATATTATCCTTTACTAGTATCTTTTCAGAGAAACCATTTTCTTGATCAAAAGTTAATTTATACATGTTGTTATCTGTAATAAAAAACAGCTCTCTATTAACTAATTCTATATTTTGAGCTTTATTGTTGTTTAGTTTAGATATATCTTCTCTATCTTCACTAATTACTTCTCCTTTTTTATTCGTTAGCTTATAGTATAAATTTCCGGAATCTTCAAAGGTAATAATTAATAAATTCTCTCCTATTTTTCCAGCAATTGGCTCTGCATTCATTTCTGAAAAAGAAACTTCTGTTTCATAACCCCAGCTGTTATCGTATCTTTCCCTATCAATGTTTAGATGTATATAAGTGTGATAAGCAAGCATTATCACTATAATTAAGAAAATTGCTCCAAATGTTTTAATTGGTATTTTTTTCATAAATTTAACTCTCCCTCTCTCATTATTTTTATTATATCATTAATGAGCTCAAACAAAGTTAAAATAATATTAATAATAAACACATATATTATTGATTTTATGTAACAATTTTGTTATAATCTTTTACTAAATATTAATAATTAAAGGGGTGTTATAATGAGAATGAATGTAGCCGAGGCGGTAGTTGAATATATTAGACAAAGTGATATTGATACAATCTTTGGGTATCCTGGTGGTGCTGTCCTCCCACTTTATGAAGCCCTAAGAAATTCTAAGGTAAAGCACGTATTGGTACGAAATGAACAGTCTGCTGCCCATATGGCTAGTGGGTACGGTCGCGGGAAAAATGGAATAGGTGTCTGTCTTGCTACTTCAGGACCAGGTGCAACTAATTTAATCACTGGTATAGCTACAGCATATATGGATTCTATACCCTTAGTAGTTATTACCGGTCAAGTAGATTCTAAAAATATAGGATCTGATATGTTTCAAGAAGCTGATATTGTTGGCTCTACTGAACCTTTTACAAAACACAATTTTCTAGTTAAAAAGGCGAAAGACATACCAAAATTTCTTGCAGAAGCTTTCTATATTGCCAATACAGGAAGAAAAGGTCCTGTATTAATAGATATTCCTATTGACATACAGAATGAAATAATAGATTTCGAAATTATCGAAGATATTGATATCAGAGGTTATAAACCAACTTTCGAAGGTAATGTTAGACAGATTAAAAGAGCTGTACAAAAAATAAATAACTCTAAAAAACCTATAATCTGTGTAGGAGGAGGAATATCATCATCAGATGGTAGAGATTTTCTAGCAGAGTTTGTAGAGAAATCAAAAATTCCTGTAGTTTGTACCCTAATGGGAGTTGATAGCTATGATAATGACTCTGAATACTTTGCAGGACTATTAGGTTCTCACGGCTATCCTTTTGTAAACAAAGCCTTAAATTCATCAGATCTTCTAATAGTAATAGGTGCCAGATTAGCAGATAGATCTACATCTAAATATGCTTTTAATTCTAATCAATCTATTATCCATATAGATATAGACCCTGCTGAAATTGGAAAAAATGTTAAAACTCATGTGCCGATAGTAGGTGATGCATCTAATGTTTTAAAAACTTTAAATACTTTTGATTTTACATTAGATTGTTCTGAATGGCATAATGAAATAAGAAATAGTAGAATAAAATACAAAAAAAGTATTTTAGATTACAAAGAAAAAAGTAATAAGGTTAATCCATGCGTATTGATAGATAAAGTATCATCAAAAATGAAAAAAAATTCTATTATGACTGCAGATGTTGGTCAAAATCAAATATGGGCAGCTCATTTTTATAATGGGTCAAAAACAAGAAAATATTTTACCTCCGGTGGATTAGGCACTATGGGTTACAGCCTACCTGCCTCAATAGGAGCAAAAATAGCCTGTCCTGATTCTGATGTGGTTGCAGTGACAGGTGAAGGTGGCATACAAATGCTTTTAGGTGAACTTGCTGTAGTAAGAGAACAAAATCTAGATATAAAAATAATACTTCTTACAAACAGCCGTCTAGGTATGGTTAGAGAGTTGCAGCTGAATAATTACGGTAATGATTCTTATTTTGGAGTAGATATACAATTTAATCCCAATTTCATGAAACTGGCAGAATCTTATGAAATAAAAGGGATACGAATAGAAACCGACGACGAAATAGAAGAAAAGTTAGAAGAGTGTTTCTCCCAAAAGGGTCCCTGCCTTATAGAGTGCATTGTAGATCCTGATTTTCCAACACTATCTCATTGGAGGTGGAACTAATGAAAAGCGAAAGACATGTTTTAGCTATACTGGTGGAAAATTATTCCGGTACATTGAGTAAGGTTGCCGGATTATTTACACGAAGAGGTTATAATATTGATTCATTAAATGTAGCTGAAACTATGGACCACAAAACTTCAAGAATCACAGTTACCGTTACTGGTGATGAAAAAATATTAGAACAGATAACTAAACAGCTAAACAAACTGGTAAATGTAATAAAAATCACAGATTTAACTTCAAAAAAATCAATACAAAGAGAGCTTATGTTTATTAAGGTATCTTCAAACATTGAAAATAGGAATGAAATTATTCAAATGACTAATGTATTTAAAGGAAAAACCGTTGATATTTCTCTTAAATCAATCACCATTGAGTTAACAGGAGATGAAGATAAAAATAATGCCTTCATTGAATTGGTAAAACCTTTTGGAATAATTGAATTGGTGAGAACGGGATTAACAGCAATTGAAAGAGGATAAAATTAAGGAGTAGCTTGTCATCAGCTACTCCTTGTTATTAATCTAATGATTTTATTTCCTCAAGCCATAGACTTGCAGATGCATCACTTGGCATTCTCCAGTCTCCTCTTGGTGATAAAGCTACGCTTCCTATTTTAGGACCGTCTGGAATGCATGATCTTTTAAATTGCTGGCTTATGAACCTCTTGTAAAAATTTACTAACCATTTTTTTATTGTCTCTTCGTCATATATGTTTTGAAATGCAAGTTTAGCTAAATAGTAAACTTTTTTAGGTGAAAAACCATTTCTTACAGTATTATACAAGAAAAAGTCGTGGAGTTCATATGGTCCAACTACTTCTTCAGTTTTTTGTTTGATTTTACCTTTTTTATCCGGCGGTAGAAGTTCTGGACTTACAGGTGTGTCCAATATATCTAAAAGTATATCTCTAGCCTTACCTGAAAATTTATATTCAGCTGCCCATCTTACTACATATCTAACTAAAGTCTTTGGTATTCCAGAATTTATACCATACATTGACATATGATCTCCATTATAGGTTGCCCATCCAAGGGCTAACTCAGATAAATCCCCTGTACCTACTACTATACCATTTAACTGATTAGCTTTATCCATAAGTATTTGAGTTCTTTCTCTAGCCTGAGTATTTTCATATACTACATTATGGTTTTCGATATCGTGATTAATATCCTTAAAATGCTGTATTGATGCATCTTTAATACTTATTTCTTCATAATCCACCTTAAGCTCTTTTAATAATCCTAAGGCGTTATTATAGGTTCTATCCGTGGTCCCAAATCCCGGCATGGTAATCCCTTTAATAAATTTTCTTTTCTTCTTCATTAAATCCGCTGTAACTACAGAAACTAATAATGCCAGTGTGGAATCTAATCCACCGGAAATTCCTATTACTAATGATTTTGTATTTATATGTTCTATTCTTTTTGCAAGTGCCATGGTTTGAAGGTTAAATATTTCACTGCATCTTTCGTTTCTATCCTCATCGTCTTTGGGCACAAATGGATAAGGATCTATAATTCTCTTGATTTCAATATTTTTGTTTTCTTTCATAGAAAAAGTCCTTATCCTATAATTCTTTACATGGTTTTTACTGTCATTAAATACGGTATTTTTAGCTCTATCATGATTTATTTTATCAATGTCTATATCAGTAAAAACAAGTTTTTCCTCTAAAGAATATCTCTTATCATTTTCTATGATGTTTCCATTTTCTGATATTATAACATTTCCGCCAAAAACTAAATCCGTTGTAGATTCTCCGTATCCAGCAGAAGTATATACGTATCCCGAAATACATTTTGCTGACTGCTGAGAAACTAATTTTTCTCTATAAATGCTTTTTCCTACAATATCATTAGATGCTGAAAGATTAACTATAAGATTGGCTCCATTTAAAGAATGTATCTGAGAAGGAGTTATAGGAGCCCACAAATCCTCACATATTTCAACTCCTACTGTTAAATCCATATCATCGGACTTAAAAAGCAAATCAGTTCCAAAATTGTAGCTTTTTTCTCCAATTCTTATTTGGGATTCAGCAATATTATGTCCAGATGAAAACCATCTTTTTTCGTAAAATTCATTGTAATTAGGAATGAAGCTTTTAGGTACTACTCCTAAAATTTCACCATCATTCAATACTACTCCACAGTTGTATAAGCTCCCGTCTTTATACAATGGAGCACCAATAAAAACAAGCATTTTTTTATCCATAGTATTTTTTGATATTTCTATAATAGTTTCTTCAGTTTTCTTCATTATAATAGATTGAAAAAATAAATCACCACAGGTATATCCTGTTAACGATAGCTCTGGAAATACAAGTATATCTATGTTTTTTTCTTCAGCCTTATTTATATTCTCGATTATTTGCTTTTTATTAAATTCTAAATCTGCAACTTTAATTTTAGGTACTACTGCACCAGTTCTTATAAAACCTTTATCTTTCATTATTTCACCCTTTTTTTGTTATTATATAATTAGTATATCACAAATAATTATTTGTAAAAATAAATTATTTTTT
>JAABRS010000044.1 GCA_011390775.1 Clostridia bacterium
ATTGATTTACAAAATACCTTAGAAGAAAAAAATGATATTATTAATAATAAAACCACAATTATTGAAGAAAAATTATATGAACTTGAAGATTTCAAAAAAAATATTAATGACTTCATATATAAAGACCAAGAAGATATGGACAATTCTGTTGTTTCAAGATCTTCTAGAAGAAACTTTGTAGTGTTAGAAACTCAAGATCAAGACAATATAATAATAAACGAATTGTTGAATGATTATAACAAAATTCTAGATAATAACAAAAAGGATTTAGATGAACTTTATAAGAAAGTAGAAGATAAAGTAACTTACTTAAACTGCTTCCCAGATTATTCTCCTACGTCAGGCAATATAAGCTCTAATTTCGGTTATAGAAATAATCCTGTCACATATTCCTGGGAATTTCACCATGGTATAGATATTGCCAATAAGCTAGGGACTGAAATATATTCTTCGGGAGACGGACAGGTAATCCTCGTTGATTATGATTACTTGTTTGGCAAATATATATTAATTGATCATGGATACAGCATCATTACAAAATATGCTCATTTATATAAAACTAATGTAGAACCAGGAAATCATGTAAAAAAGGGTGATATTATAGGTTATATGGGATATACTGGTCAATCGACAGGTCCTCATCTACATTATGAAATTATTATAGATAATGAAGCTGTAGATCCTTTAAAAATAAAAAATTATTATGAATAGGAGTACTTATGTTGGGAAAATCAAATAAAAAAAATAACGATGAAGCTTTAAAAAATATTGACACTTTAATTAGTAATAGTTTAGAAATTAGTGGAGATATAAAATCAGAAAAGACTTTAAGACTCGATTGCTTTGTTAAAGGAGATATAACTGGAAAAGGAATCATAATAGGAGAAACGGGGAAAATCTTTGGTAATATAATCTGTGAAGACATTATTATATCTGGAAAAGTAGAAGGTAATATTAATTGCAGTGGTAAATTACAGATTACAAATACAGGTGAACAAATTGGAGATATAGAAGTTTATTCTATTGTAATTGAAGATGGTGGAGTTCTTCTAGGAGTATGTAAAATGAAGAATACTGAAGAAAACAAGAAGATAGATTAATTTTATATGGTTTTAAGTACATCTTTTAGCTCTGTTTGTACAAATTTTTCTTTAATAAAAGTGTATTTATTAAATTCGTTAATAAATAGTCATAATCCATTGCATGTTTGTTAATATTTCGTAATATTTAGGAGAGATTATATGTTTGAACCTATTAAAAATAAAAAAATTCACCAGCAAGTTAGTGAAGAAATTCAAAAAATGATACTCAGCGGAGAACTTAAACTTGGAGATAAACTTCCTGCTGAAAGAAAAATGGCTGAAATGCTTAATGTAAGCCGAACTTCAATAAGAGAAGCTTTAAGATCATTAGAAATAATAGGTATTATTGAAAGTCGACAAGGCGAAGGAAACTTTATATCTGAAAACTTCGATCAGGTTGGTTTAGAACCTATGTCTTTAATTTTCACATTAAAAAATGGAAAATTTAAAGATATACTTGAAATAAGAAATATTATAGAAATTGAAGCTGCAGGCCTTACTGCGGAAAGGATTTCGGAAGAAAGGAAGGAAGTTTTAAAAGATTTATTAAATGATCTTATTAATGCTGAATCAGAGGCCGAGAGAGTTGCAATAGACAAATCCATACATTATAAAATAGCAGAATATACAAATAATATTCTAATAGTTACTATTTTGGAAACCATCTCTTCCCTAATGATCTATTTTATAAAAGATGCAAGATTAAAAATTGTAAAAAATCTAAAAGTAGATAATCTTTTGGAAAATATGCATAAAAACATAGTAAATTCAATTATTTCTGGAGATAAAAATAAAGCAAAACAAGCTATGAAAGAGCATTTTGATAATGTATATTTAAGCATACAGGATAACGAAGAATTTGATAATTAATATAAAATTATATAAAAGAGCTGATTTCTAAAATCAGCTCTTTTTATGTGAAGAAAATAACATATGTTGAAAAAAGGAAAAGGTTACCATATAATAATAAATAAGACAAGATTGGTATGACCATCATACTTTAAATCTATTTTTTAAAGGCGATATTGGTCATACCATAATACCAAGGAGGTTTAATAATGAATATAATCATACCAATTAAACAGGTTCCAGAAACTAGTAATGTGAAAATGGATCCTGAAACCGGCACAATGATAAGAGACGGAGTAGAGAGTATAATAAATCCATTAGATTTATATGCAATTGAAGTTGGAATTCAACTTAAAGAGGAACATGGTGGAAAGGTTACAGTAATAACTATGGGTCCCCCATCAGCATCTAAGGCTTTAAAGGAAGCCATCGCAATGGGCTGTGATGATGGAATCCTAATTACCGATAGGAAGTTTGCAGGAGCTGATACATGGTCAACAGCTTATGTTTTGGCTGAGGCTATAAAGGAAATTGGAGAATACGATTTAGTTTTAGCTGGTGAAAGAGCTACTGACGGTGATACTGGACAGGTAGGCCCAAATATAGCTGCATATTTAGACCTTACTTTAGGAACATATATAAGCAAGGTAGAAGAAGTTAATAAGGAAAAAATAGTTGTAGAAAGATTATTAGAAGAAGGATACGAAAAATTAGAATTACCTCTACCTTCTCTACTTACAGTAGTAAAAGAAATTAGTTATCCAAGATTACCTACCTTAAGAGGTAAACAAAGAGCTAGAAAAACTGAGTTGCCTTCATTAACCGTTAAAGATATGAATGTTGATGAATCAAAATTAGGGCTAAAAGGATCTCCAACTAGAGTTGTTAAGATAGAAACTCCTAAAGTAACAAGAGGTGGAACCATAGTTTCAGCAAAAGATGATGATCAGCTAGAAGCAGCAGTAGATAAGTTAGTAGAATTTTTAAAAAGCAAAGAAATCGTATAGGAGGTAAACATGGAATATAAAAATATATGGACTATGGCTGAAACAAGAAATGGGAATTTGAAAGATGTATCTTTCGAATTACTTTCAAGAGGTAGAGCTTTAGCAGATAAATTAGAAGAATCATTGGTTTCCGTAGTTATTGGAAATAATGTAAATAAAGAACAACTTAATGAATTGATATTAAGGGGTGCTGATAAGGTTATAGTTGTAGAAGATGCAAAACTTTCAGACTTTATAGTTGAAACCTACAGTAATTTGCTTGTAGACATGATTGGAAACTATAGACCAAACATTATACTATCAGCAGCTACAGTAAATGGTAGAACTTTAATGCCCCACGTAGCTATGAGACTTCACGCTGGTCTTACTGCCGATTGTACAGATCTTGATATAGAAGAAGAAACAAGAAATTTACTTCAAACAAGACCTGCAATAGGTGGTAACATATTAGCAACTATAAAAACACCGGATCACAGACCTCAAATGGCAACAGTAAGACCTAAATCTTCTAAACCATTAGATATAGATGAAAGTAGAACTGGCGATATTGAATATATTAAATTCAATACTAGTCTTTTAGATAATAGAGTTAAAAAGCTTGAGTCTAAGCATGAAGTTGGTGGAGATATCAACATTCAAGCAGCTGAAATAGTAATAGCCGGCGGTAAAGGAATGAAGAAGAGTGAAAACTTCACTATGCTTAAAGAACTAGCCGATAATCTAGGTGGAGTTGTTGGTGCTTCAAGAGATGCAGTAGATAGAGGTTGGGCAACTTATCCTCAGCAGGTTGGGCTTAGTGGTAAAACTGTTACTCCTAAATTATATGTAGCAGTTGGAGTATCAGGAGCTATTCAGCATCTTGCAGGTATGAAAACATCCGAAGTAATTATTTCAGTAAACAGCGATCCTGACGCAGCTATATTCCAGGTATCAGATTTTGGTATAGTTGGAGATTTATTTGAAGTAATTCCTTTATTAAATAGCAAACTCGCTAAGGAGGTAAAATAATGAATTATAATCCTTTAACTGAAGAAATTGTAAAAGAACTGGAGAGTATATTAGGCTCCAAAAATGTTATTTTAGACAAAGAAAAAATGGAGAATTATTCTCACGACGAAACTCCTGAAGAATATGCTCATATGCCTGATGTAGTTATTACTCCTACTACAGCTGAGCAGATTGCTGAAGTAATGAAATTAGCAAACAAGCATCTTATACCTGTTACCCCAAGAGGTGCAGGAAGTGGTCTTTCTGGTGGTGCTATTCCAACCTTTGGTGGTATACTTCTATCCATAGAGAAAATGAATAAAGTACTTGAAATTGACTACGACAACATGATGATAGTTGTAGAACCTGGTTTAGTAACAAATGAAATCAACGGATTAGTTGAAGATAAAGGATTGTTCTTCGCTGGTTATCCAATGAGCTTGCTAACATGCTACATCGGCGGTAATATTGCAGAAAATGCCGGTGGTGGTAAAGCTATTAAATATGGAGTTACAGGACAATATGTAATGGGTCTCGAAATTGTTACTCCTACAGGTGAAATAGTTGAACTTGGTGGAAAAAACGTTAAAGATGTTACCGGATACGATATTAAAAAATTAATGATTGGATCAGAAGGTACTCTTGGTGTAATAACTAAAGCTATAATCAAACTTTCTCCAAAACCTAAGTTTGCAACAGATTTACTTGTTTTATTCAAAGACGTTGAATCAGCAATAAAGATTGTACCTACTATAATATCAGAAGGTGGAATAGTTCCTACATCAATAGAATTTATGGATAAATTATCAGTTCATACTACATGTGACTATTTAAACGAACATCTTCCTTATCAGAAAGCCGGATCTATGCTTCTAATAGAAGTTGATGGTACTAATGAGAGCGTAGTCGAACTTGATGCCGAAACTATTGGAGAACTTTGTCTTGAAAATGGAGCTATAGAAGTGTATGTAGCTGACAACTTTACTACTCAAGAAAGAGTATGGAGTGTAAGAAGAAATATAGCAGAAGCATTTATGGTTTACAGCCCTGAGCAGAGTCTTGAAGATATAGTTGTACCTATCGGTAACATAGCTAAATTGATGCCTGAAATAGAGAAAATATCTAAAAAGTACGACATAAAGATGCCTTCATACGGACACGCAGGAGATGGTAACCTTCACACTACATTGGTTAAAAATCCAGACACTACAATGGAAGAATGGTTTGACATTGAAAATAAAGCACTTAAAGAATTATATGATGCAGTATATAAATTAGGTGGAAAATTAAGTGGTGAACACGGAATAGGTCTTAAACGAATGAAGTTTATGAAAGATCACTTAAGTGAAACTGAACTTATGCTGATGAAGAAAATTAAACAAGCTTTCGATCCAAATTATATCATGAACCCTGGTAAAATAATCGAATAATAGGAGATGAATGTTTTGAAAATTAAACTACCTTATGGAAAAATCAACAAGGAAGTTGAGATAGAAGATACCCGATTACAAGGTGTACTTCTATCCCAAACTCATGAATACACTCCTGAAAAAGGCGAAACTGAGTTGGTACAGGATGCTGTAAATAATCCTGTCAACTCCCCTCCTTTAGGAGATCTAGTAAAAGGAAAAGAAAATATAGTAATAATATCAAGTGATCATACTAGACCGGTACCCTCTCACATCACTATGCCGGTTTTACTTGACACAATTAGAAAAACTAACAAAGAAGGAAAAATAACAATTTTAGTAGCAACAGGTGCACACAGACCATCTACTGATGCGGAACTTAGAGATAAATACGGTGATGAAATAGTAGATTCTGTAAACATAAAAATGCACGATAGTAAAAAAGATGATGATATGGTTGATTTAGGAAGTTTACCTTCAGGTGGTTCTTTGATGTTAAATAAAATTGCTTTAGAAGCAGATTTATTAATAGCAGAAGGATTTATAGAACCTCACTTTTTCGCTGGGTTCTCAGGCGGAAGAAAATCAATACTTCCAGGAATAGCTAGTTACGAAACGGTGTTAGCCAATCACTGTTCTGAGTTTATCGATTCAGAGTACGCAAGAACTGGAATATTAGAAAACAATCCCCTACATACTGATATGCTTTATGCAGCAGAAAAAGCAAATTTAGCTTTCATATTAAATGTTGTTATAAATCAGGAAAAAGAAGTTATAGCTGCCTTTGCTGGTCATAGAGAAGATGCTCATTATAAAGGATGTGACTTTTTAAACAACCTAGCTGGAGCAGAGGGTAAAAGAGCTGATGTAGTTATAACTACAAATGGTGGATATCCCTTAGATCAAAATATTTATCAAGCTGTAAAAGGTATGACAGCAGCTGAGGCTAGCATTAATGAAAACGGTATCATAATAATAGCAAGCGAGTGCAGCGATGGTCACGGTGGTGAAGCATTTTATGAAACTTTTAAAAATGCTGAAGGCCCAGATGAAATAATGGAAGAAATACTAAAAAAAGACAGAGGTGAAACCATACCCGACCAGTGGGAATCTCAGGTTCTTTCAAGAATACTTATTAAACATGAAGTTATTATGGTCACCGGAGCACCTAAAGTTATGGTTGAAGATATGCATATGCATCATGCAGAAACTATTGAAAAGGCTTTAGAAAAAGCAAAAAAACTTTTAGGTAAGGAAGACTACAGTATAACGGTTATTCCCGATGGAGTTGCTGTAATAGTTAATTGAACTTATAAACCAAAGGAACATAATTAAATTTACATAAAAAATATTTTAAGGAGGATTTATTAAATGTATGCATTTTTAGCGTTCATACCTATTTTAATCACAATTGTATTAATGACAGTTTTTAACTGGGGTGCAAAAAAAGCCCTGCCAGTTGCATGGGTTACTGCAGCATTAGTAGCTCTAACAGCTTGGAACATGGATTTTATGAGTGTCTTAGGATTCTCAGTATTTGGAGTATTTAAAGCTCTCGATGTTTTAATAATAATCTTTGGAGCAATTTTAATTCTTAACACTCTTAAACAATCAGGAGCTATGGCTACAATAAATAACGGTTTTGACGGAATTACAAAAGACAGAAGAATTCAAGTCCTTATAATTGCTTGGATGTTTGCAGCTTTTATAGAAGGAGCAGCAGGATTTGGTACTCCAGCAGCTCTTGCAGGACCACTTTTAGTTGGATTAGGTTTCCCTCCATTAGCAGCAGCTATGGTTGCCTTAATTCTTAACAGTACACCTGTTGCCTTTGGTGCAGTTGGTACACCAGTAATAGGAGCTATGGGTACCCTAGCAACAAATCTAAATGCAATAGGAGCGGACCCTGCAGTGTTCCAAATGGAATTAACTAAATGGGCAGCATTAGGTCATGCAGTAGTAGGAACATTCATACCGCTTTTAACTTTAGGTCTTATGACAAAGTTCTTCGGCAAAAATAAATCTTTTAAAGAAGGACTTAAAGTAGCACCTTTTGCAATATTTGCAGGTTTAGCTTTTACAGTACCTTACTTAATAATAGCAATGCTTTTTGGACCTGAACTTCCTTCTTTAGTAGGAGCTTTAATAGGATTATTTATAGTAGTTCCAGCTGCTAAGAGCGGTTTCTTAATGCCAAAAGACACTTGGAATTTCCCTAAAGAAGAAGAATGGGAAGATGATTGGAGATCAAAAGTTGATCTAGGAAAAACAGCAGAATCAAATATGTCTCTACTTAAAGCATGGACACCTTATTTACTAATCGCAGTAATACTTGTTATTACAAGAATTCCAGCTTTAGGATTAAAAGGATTTTTAGCATCACAGACAATTACTATACCAAATGTTTTAGGTACTGGTCTTAATTATTCATTAGCATGGGCTTATCTACCAGGTACGATTCCATTTATGCTTGTCGCTGTTCTAACACACTTCATGCACGGAATGAAATCTGAAGATGTAAAGTTTGCTTGGAAAAACACCTTTAAGCAAATTTCAGGAGCAGCCATAGCCTTATTTGCAGGTATAGCAATGGTTCAACTTATGCTTAATTCTGGAGTTAATGGAAGCGGATTAGATAGTATGTTGAGTGAAATGGCAAAAGCAATAGCTGGTATAGCTGGTAATGCTTATGTATTTGTAGCTCCATTTATAGGAGTATTAGGTGCATTTATGTCAGGATCAAATACAGTTTCAAATATACTTTTTTCATCACTGCAATTTGAAACAGCAACTATATTAGAAATGCCTCAGGTACTTATAGTAGCTCTACAGGTTATCGGTGGCGGTATCGGAAATATGGTTTGTGTTAACAACGTAGTAGCAGTATGTGCAACAGTAGGAGTTATAGGAATGGAAGGTAAACTTATTAGACGTAATGCTATCCCAATGTTTATATATGCATTGGCAGTTGCAATATTAATCGGTATACTTGTTTATTCAGGATTTAATCCTTTACCTCTCTAATTATTTAATATATGTTTAAATGGAAGTTAGAAGAAGCCTTCTCTCAAAGTGAGAAAGGCTTCTTCTATATTTTTATTTTATTCTAATTCTAAGGATATAGGGCAGTGGTCTGAACCCATTATCTCGTTGTGTATTTCAGCATTTTTTACTCTATCCATCAATCCATCTGATACATAGAAATAATCTATCCTCCATCCTACATTTTTTTCTCTCGCCTTAAATCTATATGACCACCAGGAATACTTTTCTTCATCAGGATGAAATTCTCTAAATGTATCCTTAAAGCCATTGTCTAAAAATTTATCTATCCATGCTCTTTCTTCAGTTAAAAACCCAGAATACTTTGCATTACTTTCCGGATTTTTAAGATCTATTTCATTGTGAGCTGTATTTACATCTCCACATATTATTACTTCTTTGCCAGAATTTTTAATTTTGTTAGCATAATCTAATAACTCATCGTAAAAGTCCATTTTAAATTTAAGTCTTTCATCCTTTTGTTTGCCATTTGGAAAATAGATATTCATAAGGACAAAATCATCGTATTCCATATTTATTGTTCTACCTTCATTGTTAAATCTTTCATCCGGTAATCCAGTCCAAATTTTATTAGGTTCTTTTTTATAGTAAACAGCTGTCCCACTGTATCCTTTTCTTTCTCCAGAGTTAAAAAAAGACTTGTATCCATCTATATTTATAAGTTTATCGTTTAGTTGTTCTTCATGTGCTTTTGTTTCCTGAATACAGAGTATATCCATTTCAGTATTTTCAATCCATTCTATAAGCCCTTTTTTTTCAGCTGCTCTAATACCATTTACGTTCCATGAGTAAATCTTCATATAGTAATATCCTCCTTTGTTTTTAATTATTATAGCATAATTCATTGAAAAAAATAAGAAAAAGCCTTATAATGTTATGAGTAAAAGCAATATAAAATAAAGGTTGGTGTATTAATTGGAAAGAACTTTAGTTTTAATTAAACCAGATGCAGTTCATATGAGGGTAGTAGGGAACATTATATCAAAATATGAAGATAAAATGTTGGATATTTCTCATATAAAAATACTCATTCCCGACAGAGAACTTTTAGGACAACATTATGATGAGCATAGAAACAAGGATTTTTTTCCTGAACTAATAGAATTTATGAGCGGCGGAAGAGTCGTAGCCATGGTTTTAGAAGGTGATAATGTAATATCAGAGGTTAGGAAAATCAATGGTGATACGAATCCTAATAAAGCAGCTGAAAATACCATTAGAAATTTATATGGCACTGATTTAACATTTAATGCCGTACACGGTTCAGATAGTCCTGAATCAGCTGAAAGAGAAATAAACCTTTGGTTTGAAAATATTTAGTCATAATTTACCCCTCTATGTATTATATAGAGGGGTTTAAATTTATATATTATTTATCTGTTTACAAGCTTTAACTACATTTTTTGCTAAAATAGATGTAGTCACAGAGCCTATTCCTCTAGGTACAGGAGTTATCATGGTCACCTTATCTTTTACACCTTCAAAATCTACATCACCATGCATATTTCCTTCACTATCTATATTTATACCTACGTCAATCACAATAGCATTTTCTTTTAAGAAATTAGATTTTACCATTCTATCTCTTCCTATTGCTGCAACAACAATATCTGCTTTTGAAGATACTTCTTCTAATTCTTTTGTTTTAGAATGACATATAGTAACAGTAGCATTTTCTTTTAATAGCATCATCGAAACAGGTTTTCCAACTACCAGAGATCTTCCTAATACAACCACATCTTTACCTTTCAACTCTATATCGTAGTACTTCAGAGTTTCTATGACTGCAGCCGGTGTTGCTGGTGGTAATCCCGACTCGTCTCCTTCAAATATCTTAGCTACATTTACAGGAGAAAAACAATCTACATCTTTTCCGGGTAATATGTTATATTTAATCTTCTCTTCTCTAAGCTGATTTGGTAAAGGTCTGAAAATCAGTATACCGTGGGTATCTTTATCGTTGTTTAGTTCTTCAAGTTTACTCAAAAAATCATCTTCTTCAATATCTTTCGACAATAGATGTACTTCTGCTTCTATACCTGATTTTTCCATTCTTTTTAAAGCTCCTCTTTCGTAAGCTTTATCACTTGGATTTTCACCCACTCTAATTATTGAGAGTTTTGGAATTATATTTTTCTCTTTTAGATTTTCCACTTCTAATTTAACTTCTTCTGTTATTTTATCTGCAACAGGTTTGCCTAATAATAATTTTGACATTTTTACCTCCTGAATTTTATTCTCTACCTTATATATTATCATTTGTCTCTATAATGTACAAGATTCATAAACAGAAGTAGTATTAATTCTACATTTTTAAAAAATCTTTTACCTGATTTACGTCTTTGTCTCCTCTTCCTGACATATTTATAATTACTATCTGATCTTTATCAAGTTTTTCAGCTATTTTACAACCTTCAGCTACTGCATGAGAACTCTCTAATGCTGGTATTATACCTTCTACTTTTGAAAGTTCAATGAATGACTCCAAAGCTTCTCTATCTGTGGCATAAGTATAATCTCCTCTTCCGGATTTCTTATAAAAAGAATGTTCCGGACCTACTCCTGGATAGTCTAATCCTGCTGCTATAGAGTATACTGGTAGAGGTTCTCCTTTATTATCCGCTAAAGTGTAGCATTTAAATCCATGTATTATACCTTCTTTTCCTTTAGTAATTGATGCTGCATGATCTTCTGTTTCTATTCCTTTACCAGCAGGTTCTACTCCTACTATTTTTACACTTTTATCTTCATAAAAAGGATGGAATAAACCTATAGCATTACTTCCTCCTCCAACACATGCAACTAAATAGTCTGGTAGCTTTCCTTCTTGTTCCAATATCTGCTCTCTTGCTTCTAAACCTATTATACTTTGAAATTCTCTTACCATGATCGGATATGGATGAGGTCCAACAGCTGAACCTAATAGATAAAACGTTTCTCTGTAGTTCTGCATATAATCTCCTAAAGCTGCATCTACTGCATCTTTTAAAGTTCTAGTTCCACTTGTTACAGGTACTACTTCCGCTCCTAGAAGCTTCATTCTAAATACATTAAGTGCCTGTCTTTCTGTATCTATTTCTCCCATATACACAATACAATCCATTCCAAACATAGCACATACTGTAGCGGTTGCTACACCGTGTTGACCAGCTCCAGTTTCTGCTATTACTCTTTTTTTACCCATTCTTTTAGCTAATAGTACTTGACCTAATGTATTGTTAATTTTGTGAGCTCCTGTGTGATTTAGATCTTCTCTTTTAAGATATATTTTTCCTCCGCCTATTTTTTTAGTAAGTCTTTCTGCATAATATAGTGGACTAGGTCTCCCGGTATACTGCTTATGATAGTACATAAGCTCTTCTTTAAATTCATCTTTTTCAATATACTTATAAAAATTGTCAGCTAGATCCTCTAAAGCCACCTTTAACTCTTCCGGTACATAAGTACCTCCAAATTCACCAAAAAATTCTTTTCTTTCCATTTTTTTCTCCTCCTAATTTTTTAGCAGAGAATAACTAATCGAACATGAGCATTAAAAAATCCCTCTACTTAGCAATAGCTAAATAGAGGGAGATATTATCTCGGTGCCACCTCATATTAATCTTTTAAATAAAAGATTATCTTATCAAATACGGGAAGTATAAATTCCGATATTCTATCTCTGTAACGGGAGATCCCGGACGAACCTACTATTATTTCGGAAGTCGCTCATAAGTCCATTCAATATAGATTAAACTGTTGATTCTCAGCACCATCAACTCTCTTTAAATCTAATTCTATATCTACTACTCTTATTCAATGCTTTCTCTGTTTTTTTATAAGTATACCAGAATTCTATATTTAGTCAAGGATATTTATTAAATTATATCAATTTTTCTTTTATCTATAATAATTTAAGTATGATACAAAATTAATAAAACGGCATCTTTTCAAATTGATAAATATTCACTAAATTGACCATTTTATTAAAAAATTGTATAATTTATATAATCGCAAAATATATTAGGAGGTAATTTTATGAGTAAAAAATTGAATTTAAAAAGATCTTTGGAACTTTTCGAAGAAGCTAAAAAGCTCTCTCCAGGAGGAGTTATGGGAATTAGAAGGCCTTATAATTTTGTTGAGGGTGAGTATCCTATATACATAGAAAAAGGATACGGTGGCCATATTATTGATGTAGACGGTAATGATTACATAGATATGCTTTGTGCTTATGGTCCTATTATATTAGGATACGATGAAGATGAAATTAATGAAGCTGTAAAAAAACAAATGGATAAAGGTTTTTGTTTCAGTTTGGTACAGGAAGTACAAAATACTTTAGAAAAAAGATTGATAAACTTAATTCCAAGTGCAGAAATGTGTGTTCTTGCTAAAACAGGATCGGACGCTACCGGAATAGCTGTGAGAACTGCA
>JAABRS010000045.1 GCA_011390775.1 Clostridia bacterium
GCCCCAGCATTAGCAAAGATGGGAGTACCAATGTTGGTATCACATATGTTTGTTTTCTACTTTGGAATACTGGCTAACCTTACTCCGCCGGTAGCATTAGCTGCATTTGCAGGAGCAGGTATAGCAGGAGGAAATCCAACTAAGACAGGTTTACAAGCAGTAAAATTAGCTACAGCAGGATTTGTAGTTCCATATATATTTGCATACTCACCGGAATTACTTATGATTGATGCCACTCCTGTTACTATAGGAATAGTTGCTGTTACAGCTGTTATTGGAGTTGTATCTTTAGCAGCAGCAATGGAAGGTTACTTAATTAGTGAAATAAGTGCTGTAAATAGAGGAATGTTATTTGCAGGAGCTTTACTACTTATGATACCGGGATTACCAACGGATATAGTTGGATTTGTAATTTTCGGTGCAATAGTATTATATAAAAAATCTCAGAAAAGAAAATTAGCAATATAAAAAAAAGTAAATCCCCCTCTAAAATAATCCTCAGATAAATCTGAGGATTATTTTTCTATACAAATATTTTATTAAACTTATTTTTTCAGTATATATATTTATCCTATCACCATCGGGGACCATTTTATATAGTTCGTACTCATTTTCTTTAAAAATGAAGGTATGTTTAGCAAAACTTGATATTCCGTAGGGTAAAAGAGGAATTTTTTGATTTATTTCTCCATAGGTAATATATCCATCCTTTATTTCTACAGTCTTTCCAGCAAAATCTGGAACACCAGCTCCAAACTGTTGAAATCTTGTTCGGTCGAGAATTATGTTGTTTTCTGAGTCTATTCTGAAAATTTCCTCCCATGGAGTTAATTCAACAGAATGAATCCATTTAACTATAAATTCATCTTTTTGAGCTATCTTAAAAGTCATAATAATTTTGTCTTCTTGAAAATGTTCAAGAGTAAGTACGGATACATTAATAAATGCAGATAATAATAATAATAAAATTAATCCAATAAATATAAATTTTTTCATTTAATTCTCCTTTGCTTAATGATACATATATATTTTTTTAAATGCAATGAAATTTTATTAAAATGCACTATATTAATACCTTTTACATATAAATATTAACAATTTGATAAATAAATTGGAATTTATTGACAAAGAAACTTATTTTTAATAAAATCTTAAGATATACTTCATAATTTATTAATTAATATCAAGGGGAAATTCATGGGGAAATTATTTAACAGAAATTTTATTCTTTATGCAGCGGGAAGAGTTGTTTCATTAATGGGTAGCGGTATCCAAAATGTAGCTATTCCATTATACATACTAAGAACAACAGGTTCTGGATTGGCTATGGGGACTTTTGCCTTTGTTCAACTGCTTCCTAGAATAATCATAATGCCTATAGGTGGGGTTATTGGAGATAATTTCAATAGAAAAAAAATAATGATAATTATGGACTTTTTATGTGGTATTATCTCTCTTATACTAGCAATGGCTGCAATAGATGGATATATATCTTTAACTGTGCTATTCATAGGTCAGATTTTTTTATCAGCTTTTGCTTCTGTATTTGATTCGTCTACTGGGGCAATGCTCCCGGAAATTATAGATAATAAAAATCTATTAAAGGGAAATTCCCTTCTTGGAAGTGTAAATAGCGCTACATATATCATAGGACCTATTGTCGGAGCTGCTTTATTTGGAATTTTTGGTATTAGAATAGTCCTATTTATTAATGGAGTATCTTTTTTAATATCATCATTAAGTGAAATTTTTATAGAATATTCCCCACAAGAAAAAAGTCAAAAACTTACAGTGGAAAAAACAAAGAAGGATCTAGTAGAAGGATTTAATTATTTAATTAACGCCAAAGGAATTTTACCTTTAATATATTTTGCTGCAGTAGCGAACTTTTTTGGAATGGCATCTATCACTGTAATATTACCATATATATTTGTAGAAGGTATAGGCTTTAGCGACAATCAGTTTGGTATTTTGCAAGCATCTATAATGATTGGAATCTTTACTGGAAATATACTTCTTTCTGTTGTATCCGAGAAATTAAATAAAAAAAAGATAGTAGTCTACGGACTAACGGCACAAGCTGGTTTGTTTTTAGTAATAGGAATATTTTTCTATCCTTGGGCTGTAAGAACTTTTGGAATGGGAAGTTTTTCTTTGTTCGCAATATTTCTTATTCTTTTGATAATGTTTGGAATTGCAAATGCTTTTATTAACACTAGTATAAATACCAACCTCCAGCTAATGATACCAAATAAGGTAAGAGCTAGGGTTCTATCGGCATATTCCTTTAGCATGCAGGTAGTATCACCGATAGGAGTTTTTATTGCTGGAATAGCCTTGGAATTGATGGAGTATTATAATCTTTTTATGTTATGTACCCTTATGATAATAATAGCTACAGGAATATTTTTCAAGAAAGCACCGGAAGAATCCTACAATCCAAAGAATAAAGAAGCTGAAATCAGGTAAATATATAAGGAGTTCACTTTGAGGAGTTGAACTTCTTTTTTTTATTAATATTATATTAATTGCATTATTTCTAATATAGTATAAAATATATATAAACTAGACGGAAAATATAAAACAGTTTAACATATAAAGAGGGGACAAAATGGGTAAAAAAGATATACTTAAAGAAAGAATAAAATTATACTTTGATAAATGCATTCACGATGATAACAAGTATCTTGGATTAGAAATCGAACATTTTTTAGTTGATAAAAATACGTTGAAAAGCATAAGTTACAGTAAAAAAGGAGGTCAGAAGGATATACTGCTTAGAATGATGGATTTAGGCTGGGAGGTTTTGTCGAAAGAAGGAGATAATATATTAGGAATAAAAAAAGACGGCAGCACTATTACCCTTGAGCCAGGAGGACAGTTTGAATTCAGTATAAAAGCCTATGAAAATATTAAAGATGTTAAAAAAGATTATATAAAAATATTAAAAGATGTGTATAAGGTAATAGGAAAAAATAAAGACTTAATACTAATCGGGTATCACCCAAACACTAAAATTGACGAATTAGAATTACTTCCTAAAGAAAGATACGATATGATGTACGATTATTTTAAAGGAAAAGGAGAATTCTGTCATAACATGATGAAGGGAACAGCATCTTTGCATGTATCTATTGATTATGAAGATGAGGAAGACTTCATCAGAAAATTCAGAACTGCAAATTTTCTTACACCATTTCTCTCTAGATTATTTGATGCTACTCCTGTTTTCGAGAAGAAAATATATGAAAAAAATAATTTGAGGATTAAAGTTTGGCAGAATACAGATATCAAAAGATCAAAGGCTGTACCGGGAAGCTTAGATAAAAAATTCACCTTCGATGACTATGCCGAATACATATTAAAATCAGAACCTATATTTGTAATAAATGAAGGCAGAACTCTTTGTACTCAAAGAAATAGAGTAATTGATATTTATGATGAAAATAACTTTGAAAAAAAAGATGTAGAACATATTTTGGGGATGGTATTTCCTGATGTAAGGCTTAAAAACTATATCGAAATACGTGTAGCTGACTCTATTAGATATCCTTATTTTCTATCTTTACTTTCTTTACTTAAGGGTATTTTTTACAGCAGCAAAAATTTAGAAAAATACTATAAAAAATCTTTAGAATATAAAGACGAGGATATAAATAATTTAAACAATCTCCTATTAGAAGATTTACACTGTAGTTACAAGAATATCGAGATGGATGGATTTATTGAAGAATTAATTAAAGATGCTAAATCCCAATTATGTGATGAAGAAGGAGTTTATCTTGGTGAGTTAGAAGAACTAATTAAAAAACATGATTCTATGTCTCATAAATTGAAGAAAATAGATAATAAAGATGATTTGTTAAATGAAATTACAGCAAAAAATATATTAAAGGATTGATTAAATTGATAGATAGCTTAAAATTACAAAATGAAATTCCAAAAAATATAATTAAAAATTCACAAAAGTATTTAAAGGACGCAGAAGAAGTCGATGAAAAAGTTAAAAATTCAAAAGCTATATATAAAGGAAAACCTGTACCATATTTATACGTACCAAGATTATTTTCGACAAAAGATATTGAGAACATAGAAAATCTTACAGAAAATATTTTTAGAATTGTTAAAAAAACTATTGATTTGTATTTAAAAGAAACAGAAGTTAGAAAACTTTTTGAATTTGATAAAAAACTAGAAGAGTTGATTAAAGCTCCTCACTATTATAAAACAAATGTACCAATGGGGAGATTTGATATATTTTATTACGGAGACAGTTATAAATTTTGTGAATTAAATGCTGATGGTTCTTCAGCAATGAATGAAGATAAGGAACTAAGTAGAATTCTTTTAAAGTCAAAACTTTTAAGAGAAATTAAAAACTACAACTTTAAACAATTTGAGTTGTTTGATTCCTGGGTTGAAACTGTAGAAAAAATCTATTCCGAGTACAAAAAAAACAGAAATGAAAAAATAAAGGATAAATCTAATACAAATATAGCTATAGTTGATCTTCTTGATAAAACTACAAAAATTGAAATAGAAGAATTTAAAATTTATTTTCAAAACGCTGGGTACAATTGTTATATAATTGATGGAAGAGATTTAGAATACAATGAAGGAGATCTATATTACCAGGATAAAAAAATAGATATAATTTATAGAAGGCTTGTTACTAAGGATTTAATGGATAATTACGATGAACTTGAAAATTTTGTAAAGGGAATTTTATCTGGTAAAACCTGTATCATAGGACCTATAAAGAGTCAGATAATTCATACAAAGAAATTCTTCCAGGTTTTACATGATGAAACCTTTCAAAAATACTTAAGTGAAGAAGATATAGAATATATTGATGAACATATACCTTATACAAAGATACTAAAGAAAGATGATCAATGGCAGTACTATATAGAGAACAAGGATAAATACATTATAAAACCTGTTGACTTTTATGCATCAAAAGGTGTATATTCAGGAAAAGACTATAAAATAAATCAATGGGAAAGCATGCTTGAAACATATGTAGAGGAAGATTATATAATACAGGAATTTTGTGGAGAATCAAAAATAAACAATATAATATATGAAAACGGTAAACTAAAATACAATACTTTCAACAACATAAACGGTCTTTTTATGTATAATGAAAAATTCAAAGGAGTATATACTAGAGCTGGTATGAATACAATAATTTCCGGGCTCCATGAAGGTTATTCAATGTCCACTTTAATTGCAGAAAAAAAATAAAAAGAAGGTTTTAGCTTTGATAAAAATAAATTTTCTTAGCTAAAACCTTCTTTCTTTATTTCAGTACTGGAAATACAGATGCATCAGGCATTACATATGTTTTCATATCTAGTGAGCCTTTGATTTCTTTAGCCTTTTCTAGTGCTTCATCTAATGAACTAACAACTGTAATTGGAATATTTTCAATTAAAGAAGTATCTATAGAAGAAACATATATAATGTTATAAACTTCACTATGCCAAGCTGATTCAAAACCTATATATTTTGAAATAGTGTAATTTTCTCTTAATTCATTTTCCCTGTCCATATTATTTTTAAAATTATTAATAATATAGCTTACTTCAGGATTTCCAATTCCTTCGCTGCAATCCGCCAGTATAATAATAACTCCATCTTTTTTTACGCTTCTCATAGAATTTAGCATAGCTTTAGTAGATTGATAGTAGTTGATATCCTTAGGAAACCCTCCAGCAGAAACCACAACCATATCTGCTAATTCATCTATTAAAAAATCATTTTCTTTAGATACTTTTTCGCAACCTACTTTATGGGCAGCAGTTATATTTCCAGAAACAGCATCGACAATACGATCCTGACCTAGTATAACATTAAACATAAAATCTGGATTAAACATTTCCGCCGCTTCAACCATATCCTCATTTAAAGGATTACCTTCATAAATAGCGCTGCCACATTCAGGATTTGGTCCTTTACCTGGAGTATCCGTAATAGAATGTGCATGATTTAGCATTATTGATTTTCTGGAAGATATCCCCGGTAGAATGGATTTTCTTCCTCCACCCCAGCCAGCCATTACATGATATACAACTGCTCCTGTTACAACAACTCTATCTGCATCTACAGCTAGCTTGTTGATTTCTACAGGAGTACCTCTTGATGTAGTACCAATATTTACTAGATTAGATTTATCATCACAGTCGTGGTCTACAATTTCATATTTTTCGTATAGTTTGTCACCTAGAATCTTCTTGTGTTCTTCAGGAGTTTGCTTTCTATGAGATCCTAGGGCACATAGAAAGAAAATGTCAGAATCTTCAATACCTCCTGATTTTAATTCTTCAACGATATATGGTAGAAATATATCGGGTTTTTGGTACATTCTAGTAACATCGGAAACAACTATGCAAACTCTTTCTCCATTATTTACAATGTTTCTTAACTTATCAGATCCTATAGGATTTTCTAAAGAATCTTTTATTATTTCTTCTTCTGTTTTACTGTATGTTTTATCACTTTCTAATAGTCCTAAAAAATTCTTTTCTTTTACACTATATTCAATTTTTTCTTTTCCTAGTTTCAATTTAAATTTAAGCATTGCTCACCATCTCTTTTTCGTTTTCTATAATTTCTATTTTCCTTTTATCAATTATCATAACACCAAAGAAAACAATTGTACAGACTATCCACTCCATATATATAGGATGTGAAAATATTCTTACAGCAGGAACTAACTGCCAGACTACAAGGGTTATGATGCCGGCTATTATTGTTGCAGAAGCGGAACTTTTTCTACACATTGATGGCTTAAATATTGTGAACAGCATAGTTAAGGTGAAAGCAGTTGTTAAACTCAAAGCAACAAGGAGAGTCTTTAAAATACCTACTACCGAAGAGGCAAGTATAAAAGTAAGTATACCTATAACTATTACAGTAAGCTTTGTAACTAATGAAAAAGTATTTTCATCAATATCAGGCTTTATATATCTTTTAAATATATCTTGTGAAAAAAGAGTTGAAGTACCTAGAAGTAAATTGCATGCAGTAGAAACATCTGCAGCCCATAATGCTGCTAAAGTTATACCAGCTAATAAAGGATTAAGAGACATTATAATTTTTGGCAAAGCTAATGTAGCTGATATATCCGGATAAGCAGCTTTAGCGGCTATACCCATTACAGCTGATAAAAATCCTATAGGAAGCATCATAAGACCTCCTATTATAAATCCCTTCTTAGCATTTGATTCATCTTTGGCAGAAAAAGATATTTGAACAACAGCCTGCAAAGATTGAGTTTGAGTGAACATTACTACTATCCATGCTACAATCATACCAAGCCCAATACCATCTATTAAATGAAAGTAAGGAACATCTGAAGGTAAGTTTAAACTTATTTCCTGTAACCCTCCTAAAGAAGATATAGAAGCTATGCTGGCCATTATTATACCTATGTATATCAAAGCTACATTTAATATATTTGACAACCCTGCAGACCACATACCACCTATAAAAGTAATACTTACAAATACTACTGCACTTACAATCATTCCTGATTTAATAGTAAAAATACCCGGTAAAAGAGATGCTAAAATAGCTCCTCCTGCTAAGTACTGCAAAGATGCAATAACTACCATAACGATAATCTGAGAAAAAACCATTAAAGCTCTTGCATTATTTCCATAATATTTTTCAAATAATTCCGGTACTGTTGAAACATTTAAACTACGATATTTTTTAGCAGTAAGTAACCCTACACCTATAGCCCCAATTCCCCATGCTACATTATACCAACCTGCAGCTAATCCTGAATTATAAGCGTTTTCAGCAACACCTATGGTAGATGCACCACCAATTGCTAGACCGGTTACAGTAACCGCTACTATAGGTGCGGATAGTTTTCTTCCAGCTAAAATAAAACTTTCTGAATCTCCTTTTTTTGTAAGCTTCTTAGCATAAGCACTTATAGCAAAAAGAGCAGCTATATAAACTATGACTATTAATAATTGTAAATTCATGAAAAACCTCCTTTATAAAATAAAAAAGACTTCATAAGAAGTCTTAATTTTAAAAATATATAATCTTCTTAGAGAAAAAACAAATTATTATTTTGCATAAAAATTACTTAAACTAAAAAAATAGTTTAGGCTAAAATAATAATATCTGTTGAAATCTCTAAGTTTTTTATTAATTGATTTCATAAATTGCTCCAAAATTCATTAGATTTATTACATAATAGTAAAAAATATCTTTGATGTCAAGATAAAATTAAGAAAAAACTAAAAAAGGCTATTTTAATGAAGAAATACATCATATTGACATATCATATTTAACTACTTTCAAAAAGACCTTAAAATTGACAAAAAAGTAATATTTGATATAATTATAATGTAACTCTGTAATAAATTACAGTAAAATGTAAAATTATAAAAATTGATTTTTTTATAATATAAATAATTATAAGTAAATATAAATAGGAGGTATTAAAATGGCATCAACAAAAGAAATTATCCAACAAACGAACAAATACGGTGCACAGAATTACAGCCCTACAGAGGTTGTTTTTTCTAAAGCTGAAGGAGTTTGGGTTGAAGATCCGGAAGGCAAAAAATATATTGATATGTTAAGCGCTTATTCCGCAGTGAGTCATGGTCATAGAAACCCCAAAGTAATTAAAGCAGCTAAAGATCAGCTAGATAAAGTTACCCTTACATCAAGAGCTTATCATAATGAACTACTTGGTGTTTTTTATGAAAAACTTGCTAAAATCACTAATAAATCAATGATACTACCTATGAATACTGGAGCAGAAGCTGTTGAAACTGCTTTAAAAACAGCCAGAAGATGGGCTGTTGATGTTAAAGGAGTCGAAGACGGTAAACAGGAAATCATAGCATGTAAAGGAAACTTCCACGGTAGAACAATAGCTATTATTTCAATGAGTTCGGAACCTGCTTATAGAAGAGGATTTGGTCCATTTAATCCGGGTATGAAGATTATTCCATATGGAGATATTGAAGCTCTAAAAGAAAAAATAAACGAAAATACGGCAGCATTTATAGTAGAACCAATACAAGGAGAAGGTGGAATTGTATCACCTCCTGAAGGATACTTAAAAGAAGCAAAGAAATTATGTGAAGAAAACAATGTGCTTTTTATTGCAGATGAAGTTCAGACAGGATTTGCACGAACTGGAAAAATGTTTGCTTGTGAATGGGAAGATGTAGTTCCAGATATGTATATCCTTGGTAAAGCATTAGGAGGAGGAGTTTTCCCAGTATCAGCAGTAGCAGCAGACAAGGATATTTTAGGAGTGTTTGAACCCGGTTCTCATGGATCAACCTTCGGTGGAAATCCTTTGGGATGTGCAGTAGCTATAGCAGCTATGGATGTACTTGTAGAGGATAACTATGTGAAAATGGCTCAGGAAAAAGGAAAATACTTCATGGATAAGCTAAAAGAAATTAATAATCCTCATATAATAGAAATAAGAGGTAAAGGATTATTGATAGGAATAGAGTTTGATCATAAAGCTGGAGAATACTGCGATGAACTTAAGGAGTTAGGTCTACTGGCTCACGAAACTCACCAGACAGTAATAAGATTCGCTCCACCTCTTATTATAACTAAAGAAGAGATTGATTGGGCTGTGGAGAAGATTAAAAAAGTTTTAGATAAGTAGGTAGTTTTCCACTAAAATGTGGAAAAGCCTGTGCAAAACTCAAATAAATGTGGAAAACCCTTGATTACTATTGGAAATCAAGGGTTTTTATTGTTGATAACTTTATTTATTCGTATTGCATATTAAAATTTAAATTATTGTTATAATTGAAAATACTACCTTTGCTATATTATTGATAAAATGATATAATTTCAATAAAAAATCTAGCAGTAATTTATTTATTTTAGTAAAAAAGGTGGTATATATGAAAGAGAAGAATGCTTACGTAGATGATTTAAAAAATGCTCTTTTGGGAGTTGACAGAATAAAAACATCGGAAATTTTCAGTGAAGTTTTTTCCCAGTACAACAGCTTTGAATTTATAGAAGAAATTGTAATGGATGTTTTGAAACAAATAGGTGATGGTTGGGAGAAAGGAGAAGTATCCCTTGCTCAAGTATATATGAGCGGTGTTTTATGTGAAAAATTCATAAATGAATATATACCAAAATTTAAATTTTCTAAAAAGAATTCCCCTAAAATTGGCATAGCAGTACTTTTAGACAAGCATTCTCTAGGTAAGAGCATAGTTTCATCTATAGTGAGTGCAGCTGGATATGAACTAAAGGACTTGGGAAGCGGATTGACGCCTAAATCTTTGGTTGATTTAGCGAAAAGAAATAAATTAGATATTATCTTAATATCCTCATTAATGCTGCCTTCGGCTATGAAAGTAAGAGAAGTATACAGGATGATTAAGGATGAAAATCTTGATATAAAGATAATTGTAGGAGGTGCTCCATTCAGATTGGACGATCAGCTTTGGAAAATGGTTGGAGCAGATGGAAGAGGCAAATCAGCCTATGATGTTATTGAACTTATAGAAAGGTTGGTGTAGTCATGGGAAATAAAGAAATGAATTCTTTTGATAGAGTTATGAGTTCTTTAAGCTTCAAAGAACCGGACAGAGTGCCTTTATGCCTTCTTCTTTCTTTATATGGAGCAAAAGAAATGAATGTAAGTGTTAAAGAATATTTTTCTAAGTGGGAGAATATTGTTGAAATGCAGCTTAAAATGAAGGAAAAATATAGTAACGACTGCATTTACACTTTCTTCTATGCTGCAATAGAGATTGAAGCTATGGGTGGAGAAGTTATATTTTCACCAGATGGACCTCCTAATTCAGGAGAACCTATAATAAAAACTAATAAAGACATAGAAAGATTTGAAATACCCAAGGTTAAAGAAAATAAGCATTTAGGTAAAGTATTAAAGGCTACCAAAGAATTAAAATCTAAAGTAGGTAATGAAGTACCTATAATTGGTGTTGTAATGTCTCCTTATTCTTTACCGGTTATGCAAATGGGTTTTGAAAAATATTTGAACTTAATATATTTTAACCCTAATCACTTTGATTTACTTATGAAAAAGAATGAAGAATTTTGTGTACAGTGGGCAAATGCCCAGCTGGAAGCAGGAGCAACAGCTATATGTTATTTTGATCCTTTATCCTCACCAAATATCATCGAACCCCATACATATCTTGAAACCGGACATAAGGTTGCCAAAAGAACTTTGGGTAAAATAAATGGAGCAACAGCAACACATTTAGCATCGGGAATAGCACTACCGGTAATAGATGATATAATTAAAACAGGAACACAGGTATTAGGATTTAGTTCTTCAGATGATTTGGATATGATAAAAAGAGAAGCAAAAGATAGAATCTGCTTACTTGGAAATTTAAATGGAATAGAAATGGTACATTGGGATAAACCAAAGGTTGAAAAAGAGATAAAAAAACTTATTAAAAAAGCTGGTAAGGGCGGTGGATTACTTATATCAGATAATCATGGAGAAATACCTCTTCAGGTTCCGGAGAGAGTTCTTTTAGAAATATCTGAAGCTGTAAGAAAATATGGCAAATATCCCCTTAAGGAGGATGATGGTAATGAGTGATCTAAATTTAATTATTTGCGAAAATTTTGTGCCTGAATTTAAGAAAATAGCAGAGGAAAAATACAGCAACATAAACATAATTTCTTATCCTAATGTTTGTGGCAATAAACAAAATATAGAAAAATTAAGAAATGTTTTGACAAAGGCCGCTGAATCTAATGGAGAACATGTATTAATCTGCAGTACTAATTGTGAAGCTATGAGAAATGTAAGTAAAAATAGTAATATTAAAATAATAGAATTAAGTAATTGTTTTAGCCATATTTTGAATGAAGAAATCATAAATTACATGGTTCAAGGAGGAGGCTATTTAATTAGTTCAGGTTGGCTTGAAAACTGGGAAGAAAATATAAAAAACATGGGATTTGATAGAGAACTTGCTGAGGAATTTTACAAAGGGTTTTGCAATCATCTGATATTCTTGGATTCCTCAATAGATTTAGAGGCAGAAAAAAAATTAAAAAAACTTTCAAAATTTCTTGATATACCATATAAAATCATACCCTACGGATTAGAATTAATAGAATATTTTCTTGATGGTATAGTATCAGAATGGAAACTAAAGATTAGTGACAAATCAAACATAAAGGTTGTTAATGAATTACAAGAAGAATGTGCTCAATATGCTTCGATTTTAAATATTTTACATGATGCAGCTTCAAGTAAAAGCAAAAGAGATGTTATTAGAAAAATGAAGGAGATATTTACTGTAGTAATGGGGGCATCTTTTTTTAAATACTATGAATGTAAAGAGAATCAAAATCTTTTAACTGAAGAAAACGAAGACTTCATTATGGATGACAGTAAGAATTATTATCATGATGTAGAAAATAATATGTTTTTATTAAAAATAAGATACAGAGATAATATATATGGCTCATTAAAGGTAGGAAAATTCATATTTCCTAAATATATAAATAGATATCTTAATTTTTCAATTAGTATTTCAGAAATATTTGGATTAGTATTAAACAACATTGAAAATTACGAAGAATTAATTAATTCTAGAGAGATATTAAAATACAAAAGCTATCATGATCCCCTTACTGATTTATATAATAGAGCTTATCTTAACGAAGTAACTTCACTAGATAAATTTAAAGATTGCAATAATTTATGTATTTTTTCTTTCGATATTGATAATCTAAAACTTATAAATGATAATCATGGACATTTAGAAGGTGATAAAGTAATAAAAGCAGCTGCAGATA
>JAABRS010000046.1 GCA_011390775.1 Clostridia bacterium
AATTCTAATAGGAGAATCCTTTGAACACAGTATAACAACAACCTACAATACTGTTGGCACAAAAATTAACACTGCAGTAGCAGTATTTGAAGATATTGAATTAACAGACAGTGCTGCAGTTGTAGTAAGTCAGCTACCATTAGAAGATGAACCTGCAATGACCATATTAAAAACAGCAGATGGAAACTTTTATGAGGTAGGAGATACTATTGAATACACAATCACAGTAGAAAATACTGGCGATACAACTCTTGCAAACATAGAAGTAATAGATGAAATGACAGGATTAGAAGAAACAATTGATTCTCTAATTCCTGGTGCGAGCAGAGAATTCACAACTACTTACGTAGCTCAAACAGAAGATATAGGAACACTTACAAATACAGCAACAGCAGTAGATAATATAGCAGGTACCGAAACATCAACTATTGATGTAGAAGTAGAAGCAGTACCACAAGGAGATCCAGATATCTATGAAATGACAATAAACAAAACAGCAGATGACTACTCAGTATACTTAAATGAAGATGTAACGTACTCAATCAAGGTAGAAAACACTGGAAACATGGATCTTGAAAATATTTTGGTAACTGATGAAATGTTCGAACTCGAAGAAATAATTGAACTGCTTGAAGTAGGAGATTCAAAAATTTACAACTTCACAACCTCATTCGATACTACTGGAAATAAAATTAATACAGCAACAGCTGAATATGGTATTGAAACTAACAACTATATGAAGGTAGAAGACAGTGTTACAGTAGATGTAAATAGAAGATCCACTACATCAAGAACAACTAGTACAAGCACTTACAGAATGACTGTAGATAAAGAGGCAGATGGAATCTTCTTCGAAGTAGGAGATACTATTGAATATACAATAACTGTAGAAAATACAGGAAATAGTACTCTTACAAATATAGAAGTAATAGATGAAATGACAGGATTAGAAGAAATGATAGACTCACTTAGCCCTGGAGAAACAAAAGAGTTTGTAACTAGATATGTAGCACAAACATCAGATATAGGAACTCTTATAAATACTGTAACTGCAGAAGATGATAGAGCAGGTACTGAAGAAGAATCAGTAAATGTTGAAGTTGAAGCAGTACCGGAAGGTGTTCCAGGAACATATAAAATGACAATTAATAAAACAGCAGTACCAGATTCAAACGGAGTTTTCTTCGGAGAAATGGTAGAATTTACAATAGTAGTTAGAAACACTGGAGATAAAACAATTACAAATATTCTAGTAGAAGATCAAATGGTAGATTTTGAAGCAGTAATATACGAATTAAAGCCAGGTGAATCAAAACAATTTACAGTAAATGTAACAGCTCCAAACGTACCTGGACCATTTGAAAATAAAGCAACAGCGACAAGTACTCAAACAGGAACAGTAGTAGATGGAGACACTGTATTTGTTGAAGAATCTACTCCATTAGCAGTACCAGATACTGGAGTAGCACCAACAGATATATTCTTCGGACTTGGTGTATTAATATCAGGACTTGGATTGTATATAACTGGAAAAGGAAGTAAGAAAGACACTTTATAAAATATTAATAAATACATAAAATAAAAACCTAGATTGTAGTGAATAACTACAGTCTAGGTTTTTTTAATAATATATAATTAGATAAATTTTATAAATTAATGTTCTTTGAAAGTTTAGATGTGAAATGTTAAAATAAATAATAAACTATTAGAATTTTTGTGAATTTTCAAAATAGAATAATTCATAATTAATGTGAAATTTAGGTAAAATATTGTAAATAGGAGATGAGTACAATGGCAAAAAGTAAAAATATTCGTATAAGTTGGCTTAAATTCATGTATGTATGGAATATAGTTATTTCTGGAGGAGGAGGAATAGGTATTATATTTATTCCTAAATTGACCCAATGGTTATTTAATGTGTCGACACCCCAAATTACTTATGGTATTATAGGAAGTGTTTTTTTATCCTTTGCTATAATTTCAATATTAGGTCTAAGAGATCCTGTTAGATTTGCTCCAGTCCTATTATTTCAATTAATTTATAAAATCATATGGTTAATAGGTGTTATTATGCCAATGATAATTTCTGGTGAGTTTTACATCGGTGCAGTACCTGCAGTTGCTATATATATCCTTTACATAGTAGGAGATATTATTGCTATTCCTTTTTCTAATATTTTTGAGAGTGTATTAAATAAAAATTAAACTCGAAAAATAAATAGAAAAAATCTCTGTACTAATGATTGGGAGAAATTTTGAAGATGGTTTTTGATATAAAATCTAATTTTCATGTAAGTATTACATTAAAGATTATAAAATTCAGCTAAATTAGGAGTAAACAGTGAAAAAAATTAAAAATAGAGATTTTCTATTAAACAATGAAAACTTATATTATAATGTAATATACTTAGCATGGCCTATTGTTGTACAATCCCTACTACAGGTATCTATTGGTACTATTGATATTAAGATGGTTGGTTCTTTAGGGGTTGATGCTATTTCAGCAGTTGGAACTGGAAGAAATATAATAATGCTTTTAATGGTTCTTGTTATGGCGGTTTCTACTGGAACAATAGCTATGATATCAAGATTTACTGGTATGAATGATAGTAAAAGTGCTTCTAAAAGTGCTGGACAGGGTTTTATTTTAAGTATTGCAGCTTCTGCTTTTATGATACCTGTAGGATTATTAACTAACGAGTGGGTTCTTCATTTATTAGGTGTTAATGAAAGTGTTTTTATTTTAGCTAAACAGTATATGGTTATTTTCTTTTTTTCAATACCTTTCTTTTTACTGAATTTTATGGCTAAATCTATATTTCAAGGAGCTGGAGATACAAAAACTCCGTTGATGATTGATATAATAATGAATTTAGTTAATGTTTTAGGTAATTTTATTTTTATATTTGGATTTTGGATTATACCTCCACTAGGGGTACAAGGTGCTGCATTAGGTACTTTTTTAGCTAGAGTAGTTGGAACGATATTAGGATGGATTGCTTTAACTAGTGGTAGGTTTACAATAAAAGTAGAAGTAAGGGATATGTTAAGACCAAGCATAAAAATAAGCAAACAAATATTAAAGATAGGTGTACCTGCTGCTTTTCAAGGTTTATCGAGAAATATAAGCAGATTCTTAATTTTTGCAATTTTAGCTAGAACTATAACGGCAAAAGCTTCAGTTCCTGCTTATGTAATAGGTACTAATTTAAATCAATATGCTCTAATGCCGGGACTGGCAATAGGAACGGCTGCTGCAACTCTTTCTGGAATAAATATTGGTGGAGATAAATTAAAGAGAGCAACAGAAAATGCTAAAGTTTGCGCTGTATTAGGTGCTGCATTAATGGGTATTTTAGCTTTGATCTTTATTATTTTTTCTACTCCCTTTATAGAATTTTTTCTTGATGAATATAATGCAGATGTTATATCTATAGGTAAAAGTTTTTTAATTATAATTGGGCTATCTGAGCCACTTCACGGAGTTACAATATCCTTATCTAGAACGATGCAGGGTGCAGGATACACTAAATATCCTTTTATAATAACATTTGTTTCTTGGCTTGTCATAAGAATACCTTTAGCATATGTATTGGCTTTTGTTTTTAATCTTCAATCAACAGGTGTATGGATATCTATAAGTCTCACAACTATACTATCAGCAATTTTAAGCTATGTTGTATTTAGAAGAGGAAGGTGGAAACATGTAGAAATTAATAGAGTTAAAAATAATAAATCATGCAATTATTAAACAATTAAAATATTATTGCATCTCTGGATCATAAAGATAGTCATATGTATAGGAATGGCTATTTTTTATTATTGCAAAACACTATCTGCTATCTTATAAATTTTTAGTATGTGGGTATATATAAACATATATAGTTTTTTTTATACATATTGTTAAAATATAAATAATAAATATTTATATATAAAACATTTACGCGAGGAGTTTTTTATGCTAACACCTGAATTTAAATCGAATATTGTAAAGCTTGCGAGAGAAAGTAGTGTAGAATATAAAAATTATCACATGAATAAACTTATATCTAAGATGAAGGAAAATTTTAATGAAATTACTAAAACTTCTAACAAATTATCTGATATAGCTTCAGAAGAAGAGGATTTAATTTTAGGTATAGATTGGATTCTAGATAATTTTTATAAAGTAGAAGAAGAGTATATAAAATTAAATGCATCATCAAATAAAAAAGAAAAATTAAAGCTTGGAATATTAACCAATACAATTTTCAGAGACTATCCTCAGATTTATTATTTAGCTATAGATTTAGTAGAGAATACAAAAGGTAATTTTGAAGAAGGCACAATTATAGAGTTTTTAGAAACTTATCAAAACATTAAAATATTATCGATAGCAGAAATATGGGCTTTTAGTACTATGCTTATTTTAGCTATCATAGAAAAGATAAAAGAAGAATCGAAGGAAATATTAAAGGCTCAAGAAATTAAACTTAAAGCTATTTCTATATCGATAGATGATCCTGAAGTAGTTTTTAATAATGTTAAAAAAGAAATTGAAGATAATCCAACTTTATCTCCTATATACATCGAAACCTTAAATAGAAGGTTGAATAAAAACCTAAAAATGTATTCAAAAACCTTTGAATTTTTAGATTCTAAACTTAAAGAAAGAAACACAGATTTAGAAAAAACTATATCTCTTTCACATATAACGCAGTCTAGTGCCGACATTTATATAGGAAATCTTTTTAATTCATTGAATAAAATTTCTAAATTTAACTGGAAGAACATTTTTGAAGAAATTTCAATTGTTGATAATATTTTACGAGATGATCCTTCTGGTATTTATAAACAAATGGATTTTAATTCAAGAGATTATTATAGAAAAAAAATTGAACATATAGCTCGAAAATATGACGTTGAAGAAACAAAAGTTGCTTCAGCAGCAGTAAAACTATCAAAAGAAAGCAATGGATCACTAAAAGAACAACATGTTGGATACTATATTGTAGAAAAAGGAAAGAAAGATTTAATTAAAAGTTTAAATCTAAAAATGAAATTAAAAATAAAAAAAGAACATCTGCCGTATCTTTATATAATAATTATATCTATACTAGGAATACTTTCATTTGGTCTTTTTTTATACTATTTTAATAGTATAAATTATAACTTAATAGGGACTATTTTATTGAGCATAATTTTAACTGTACTTATAAGTGATCTTTATATTAAATCAATAAACTACTTTTTACAAAAATTCTATCCTATTAATTTTTTACCTAAATTAGAATTTAAACAGGATATTCCATCAAAATATAAAACATTTGTAGTAATACCTACACTTTTAACTTCGGAGGAAAATATTGAAGAATTATTTAAAAAAATGGAGGAATATTTTCTAGCAAATAAATCACAAAATTTATATTTTGCTCTTCTTGGTGAGTTTATGGACTCAGATAGAGAATATGATGATAAGGATGACATTCTTATTAATAAAGCAAAAAATAAGACCAAAGAGTTAAATAAAAAATATAATGATTCAAATCCTATTTTCTATTATTTTCAAAGAAAACGTCAATACAATAAAAAACAACATAAATGGATATGCTGGGAAAGAAAAAGGGGTTCTCTTACAGAATTTAACAACTTAATCCTAGGTAAAAAAAATACTTCTCACATAGTAAAATCTTCTGATATTTCAAAATTTATAGGAAAAATTAAATACGTTATAACTCTTGATGAAGATACTAAATTACCTATAGATTCAGTTAGAAAACTTATAGGAACTATAGCTCATCCTTTAAATGAAGCAATCTATGATGATGAAAAGGGTAGGGTAGTTGAAGGTTTTGGAGTAATACAACCAAATGTAAGCATAGGATTAGAATCATCTTATGTATCAAAATTTACTAAAATATATGCTCGTACTTCTGGTTCAAGTATATATGTAGAAGGCTTATCTGATTTATACCAAGACGTTTTTAATTCAGGAATATTTTATGGAAAGGGAATTTACAATTTAGAAATATTCTCGAAAATCCTAAATAAGGCCATACCTCAAAACAAAGTACTTAGTCACGATCTCCTTGAGGGGAGTCATATTCATGTAGCTTTTGCTTCAGATATAAATATTGTTGATGCATATCCTACAAAATATATATCTTATTTACTAAGGCTTCATAGATGGATTAGAGGGGATTGGCAGCTGATAGGCTGGATGTTTCCAAGGGTTAAAGATTCAAATGATATACTTATAAAAAACCCTATATCTTCCTTAAGTAAATGGAAAATATTTGATAATTTAAGAAGGAGTTTAATTTCTATATGTCTTTATGCTTTTATAGTAGGAATATTTACTTATCTTCCTGATCCATTATATGTTTGGGTTGTATTTAGTCTTGCAATTATTTTCTTGCCTTTAATTTTAGAAGCAATAGATGGTTTAATTGTTCAAAAAACATATACACCTCATAGTAAATATAAAAAGAGAAAAAATATAAAATTTAACCTTAAAGGTTCTTTCCAGCATACTGTATTGCAGTTGATATTTTTACCCTTTGAAGCTTCTGTTACCCTATCAGCTATAATTATTTCCTTATATAGAGTATTACTATCTAAAAAAAATCTATTGGAGTGGACTGCATCAGCTGTTGGTGAAATAAAAACCAAAAATAACCTTAAAAATATTATGAAAAGAATGAAAATTATTTATGCAGAAATAATAATTTTTTTATCATTAGTATATATTCTAAAATCCGAACTCTTTATCCCTGCTTTGATTGTATCTATTATATGGGGATTATCTCCTTATTTGGTTTATATTTTAGATAAAAAAGAAATAAAAAGAATTGAACTAACAGAAAAAGAATTAAGTATCATGAGAAAAGATGCTCGTAAAATTTGGTCATATTTTGAAGATTTCTCTAAAAAAAATACAAATTATTTACCTCCTGATAATTACCAAGAATATCCACCAAAAGAAATAGCTGAAAGAACTTCTCCTACTAATATAGGGCTTGCCTTACTAGCTATAATTTCTGCAAGAGATTTAGGATTTTTATCTATTACTAGAACTCTTAATAGTATTAAGCAGATGCTTAATACAATAGATAAACTTGAAAAATGGAATGGAAATCTTTACAATTGGTATGATACTAATACCCTAGATGTATTGAGACCTAAGTATGTTTCCTCAGTTGATAGCGGTAATTATTTAGGATATCTTATGGTATTAAAACAAAGTCTTATTCAGTATAAAAATATGCCTATTATAGATGATGATGTAGTTCAAGGAATAAAAGAAACTTGTGAACTTGAACAGAATATTTCGGAAGATATTCAAGATCTTATTAATTCTTTTAGAGAGATAAAAGGAAAAACAGCCTATGAATGGATACGTTTCTTAAATGAATTTAAACATAATATTTCTCAATCGTCAGAAAAAACTAGATCTATGATTGATGAACTAATAGATGAGTATTCCAAATATTTCACATTAAAAAAATATGAAGAAGAAAAAGATATACAGAGAAATCCAGAATTTATCTATACCCTTAAAGAAATCAATAAAATTCCTATGGACTTATCTCTGCCAGAAGTTAGACAATATTATTTAGATATGTTAATGAATATAAGACAGTATAAAAGATTAAATACTGAAAACCTTGATAATATTACTGTAACAGAAAACAAAGTTAAATTAATAATAACTAATATTGATGAAATAATTAGAAGTTTAGATCAGATGATTAGAATTATAGATAGATTATTTGATAGTACGGCAATCTATAAGTTGTATGATTATAATAAAGATTTATTTTCTATAGGATATGATTGTGAAAAAAATCAGTTAACAGATAGTTACTATGACCTCATGGCGTCAGAAGCAAGAATCACCAGCTTTATTGGTATAATAACAAAGCAGGTACCAGTAGAACATTGGTATAAATTAAGCAGAACTTTTACTCTATATAATGGTCATCGTACTCTAGCTTCCTGGTCTGGTACTATGTTTGAATATTTTATGCCAAATCTAATTATGAAAAATTATGAATATAGTATTTTTGATGAAGCTTATCACTCTGCTTTGCAGGCGCAAATTGAATATGGAAATTCTAAAAATAAACCTTGGGGAGTTTCGGAATCAGGATATTATTTCTTTGATTTAGATTTGAATTATCAATATAAGGCTTTTGGTGTTCCAAATATTGGATTTAAAAGAGGTCTAATAGATGATTATGTTGTTTCTCCTTATTCGACTTATCTTGCACTTACCTTTAATAAGGAGGCTTGTTTTCAAAATTTAAATACCCTTAAAAATGAGGGTGCTGAAGGGCAGTATGGACTATATGAAGCAGTAGATTATACAAAAAAAAGATTAGATGAAAATGAAGACAAAAAAATTGTCAAAAGTTATATGGCTCATCATATGGGCATGAGTTTGCTTTCTATAAATAATTTCATGAATGATAATATTATGCAAAAAAGATTTCATAAAAATCCGATAGTAAAAACAGGAGAACTTCTTTTGGAAGAAAAACTTCCATACAGAATTTTAATGGTAAAAGAACTAGAAGAAATAGAAAAGAAAAAAGTAGAAGTAAAATCTAAAGATTTTGGTGAAGCTAGAGTTTACGATGAAGATTATAATTTGATACCAAACTGTCATTTGATATCAAATAAAAATTATCATGTTATGATAACTAATAATGGCTTCACCTATAGTAAATATCAAAACAAAATGATTACTAGATTTAGAAATCATACAGATCAAAGATATTTTGGTTATACCTTTTATTTTAAAGATACGGATAATAATAAAACTTGGTCAATAGGCAGTGAGCCTATTGTAGATTTCCCTAAAAAATATGAAGTTATATATTCACTAAATAAAGCTGAAATTCATAGAGAGGACAGCTATGTAGATACAAATATAGAAATATGGGTATCAGCAGAAGACAATGTTGAAATGAGAAAAATAACCCTTGTTAATAAAAAATCCACACCGGTAAACATTGAAATAACAAGTTTTGCAGAACTAGCTATGGTAGAGCAAAATGCGGATTTATCTCATCCGGCATTTAACAATCTTTTCATATCTACTGAATATGATAAAGAAACAGAAAGCCTGATTGCAGTTAAAAAGCCTAGAGAATCTTATGAACAAGAACTTTATGTATTTAAAACTTTTTCAACTACCAGTAGCAAATTTAACATTACACAATTTGAAACTAATAGAACTACTTTTATTGGTAGAGGAAGAACTTTATCAAATCCAATAGCATTAGAGAAATTCTTAGATAATACAGAAGGTGTAGTTCTAGAACCAATACTCAGCTTGAGAAATGGTGTTAGAATAGAGGGATATCAAAAAGTACAAATTACATATTCTATGGGAGTTGCTAAAAGTAGATCTGAAACTGAAAAACTTATAAATAAATATAAAAATTCATCCATTGTGAAGGGACAACTTGAATTATCAGAAATACAAGCTAAAGTTGAAATGTCTTATTTAGATTTAGAACCCGAAGAACTTAGATTGTATCAAAATATGATATCTCAGTTAGTTTATCTAAGTCCTAACAGAAAAAAATACTCAAAGCAGATATTTGAAAATAACTTAGGACAAAATGAACTTTGGAAATACGGGATATCAGGAGATAATCCAATTATACTTATAAAAATATCTTCTATGGAAGAAAAAGATAATCTCTGGACGCTTATAAAAGGAAAAGAATACTGGGCTTTAAAAGGTCTTCAAGTAGATTTAGTTATACTTAATAATCAAGAAGTTAGTTATTTTAAAAATCTAGAAGAAGATATTAAAGATATGATAAGCATCAAATTTGGATACAATACTGATCCTCAAAATATAGGAGTATTTTTAATAAATAATAATCATATAAATGAAGATAATAGAAATCTTTTATATGCTTCATCTGATATAGTAATTGACGGTAAATCATCAAATTTGATGGAAGAAATATTATTAGAAGAAAAAACAAATGTTAAAAATGTTAAACGTAAATTTGAAAATTATCAACAAACTAAAGACATATTATCACAGGAAAGATATGATCTTAAATATTTCAACGGTTATGGAGGCTTTAACGAAAAAGATTCTGAATATGTTATTCAATATCGCGAAAACATATCTACTCCTATGCCTTGGATAAATGTAATTTCAAATGATAATTTCGGTTTTATAATATCTGAAAATGGAGGAGGATATACATGGTCTGAAAACAGCAACGAAAACAAACTAACTCCTTGGTTAAATGATACTATTTTTAATATACCACAAGAAGTTGTGTATGTGAAAGATGAAGTATATGGAGAACTTTGGTCCCTAACTCCTGAACCCTTAGGTTATTATTTAGACTACGATATATGCCACGGAAAAGGGTATACAAAATTTATAAATTATTCATATGGTTTGGAAAGCTCTCTAAATATTTTTGCTTCACTAAAAGATTCAGTAAAAATTTATTCGGTGAAATTAAAAAACAATACTGATGAAGTTCGAAAAATTTCCAGCTTTCTATTTGTAAACCCATTACTTGGAAGTGGTAGTGAGAATAATAAAAAATATATAACTACAAATAAAGAAGTAGGTAATATTATTACTTTAACTAATTCCTTTAATTACCAATATCCAAATAGAAGAATGTACATAAGCAGTTCTGAAGATTTTAAATCATATACGGGAAACAAAGATGAATTTGATTTGAAAAATCTTAAGAATATACATACTTTTAAAAATGAAGTTGGAGGAGGGTTAAATCCTTGCGGTGGAATCCAAATACAGTTGGAAATCAAACCAAAAGAAGAAAAACAATTTGTTTTTATAATTGGCCAGGAAACCAACAAAGAAAAGCTGAAGGAAAATGCCATATATTATCAAAATGTCTCTAATTGTAATAATGAATTAATTAAAGTTAAAGAGTATTGGCAAGATACTTTATCAACTATAAATATAGAAACTCCTGATAATAAATTAGATACACTTATAAACAGCTATCTTCCATATCAAACATTAGCCTGTAGAATAAAAGCACGGTCAGCATTTTATCAAACAGGTGGTGCATTTGGATTTAGAGATCAAATACAGGATGCCTTAAATATGATAATGATTGATCCTAATATTACAAAAAAACAAATACTTTTGAATGCATCTCATCAATTTAAAGAAGGAGATGTACTTCACTGGTGGCATCCAGGAGATGAGGAAAAAGGTGTAAGAACAAGATTTGCCGATGATTTGCTATGGCTTCCCTATGCTGTAGCTGAATATCTTCTTAATACAGAAGACTATAAAATTTTAGACATAAAACTTCCATATGTTACAGGAGAAACGCTAAAAGAAGGTGAAAATGAAAAATATTTGATTGTTGGAAAATCAGAGTATAAAGAAACATTATATGAGCATTGTTTAAAGGCTATAGATCATGCCCTTGATTTTGGTCCTCATGGATTACCTCTTATGAAAGGAGGAGACTGGAATGATGGGATGAATAAGGTCGGTATAGAAGGAAAGGGAGAAAGCATATGGCTCGGTTGGTTTTTAGCTCAAATACTTAAAAGATTTAGTAAAATATGTACAATGAGAGATGATTTGGCAAAGCAAACTGAATACTTTAACCATCGAAAAGATATAACAAGTGCTATAGAGAAAGATGGGTGGGACGGTTCCTGGTATAAAAGAGCTTATTATGATGATGGAACTCCTCTTGGCGCTATGATTAACTCCGAATGCAAAATAGCTTCACTACCTCAAAGTTGGTCGGTTATATCTACATTAGGAGATAAAGAAAGAAGCAAAAGTGCTATGGATTCAGTAAATAATCATCTGATATTAAAAGATAAAGGTATAATACTTTTATTTACTCCACCCTTTGATAGAGACAAAAAAGATCCAGGTTATATAAAAAGTTATGCAAAAGGTTTAAGGGAGAATGGAGGTCAATACACTCATGCAGCAGCTTGGGTTATATATGCATATGCTCTATTAGGAGAAGGTACTAAAGCATATGAATTATATGAAATGCTTAACCCGATAAATCATTCTCGTTCATTCTTTTTAGCTAATCAGTATAAAGTAGAACCCTATGTTATGTCTGCTGATATCTACTACGTTCAACCTCATATAGGTAGAGGTGGATGGACATGGTATACAGGAGCTGCAGGATGGATGTATCGAGTTTGTATAGAAGGAATTTTAGGTCTTAAAAAAAGAGGTTCAAAACTTACCATAAATCCTTCAATTCCTGATAATTGGACAAATTACACTATAAAATACAGATACAAAGAAACAAATTATATTATAGAAGTTATTAACAATAAAAAGATATCTAATGGTGATGTAAAATACACATTAGATAGTAAAAATATTCAGGAGAACTATATACAATTGGTTGATGATAAAAATGAGCATAATGTAACAGTAGAGATTCTGTAACAATATATTTATTGAAAGACGAATAATAACAAGAAAAGTCACCAATCAAAATATTAAAATATAAATTTCAAATATTAATGAACGTGCTTTATAAATTTTAAAGTACGTTTTTTCTAGGAGAAATATACTAAGAATAGAGTTTTTAGAACAAAGATAATTAATATACTTGATAAAAAATTAACTATACTAATCTACATGTCTTGCAATAATACACTTAAGCA
>JAABRS010000047.1 GCA_011390775.1 Clostridia bacterium
CCAATGCTAAAACTGCATAAGCTGCCCAAGGATGTAATCCCCAGTGCAGGAATGACTTTCTAAAAGCAAAGTCAGCTGCTTCTGCAGATAGTGGTGCTATACCACTAAGTGGTCCACTAAAATGGAATAAAGGCTCTGCAACACCGAAGAATATAAGTCCAACTCCCATCCCTGCACTAAATAGCATGCCAAACCAGGATACTAAACTATATTCTGGTTTGTCTTCGGGATCACCTAATTTGATCTTTCCATACTTACTAAACATAACATACAGTGAAAAAGCTACAAAAGTTGACATGGTCAATACATAAAACCAGCCAAAATTTCCTACTAGAAAATTAAAGGCATCATTCATAGCTTTTCCATAAGCATCAGGCATTATTGCACCTAATCCTACAAAAATTACTACTATAATTAGAGAAATTGTAAAAACTGGATTCCAAAATTTTTCTTTATTCATTTTTAATCTCCTATTTAATATATTTTTTTCCCTTATAATTATGTAAAATATATTTTTGTTTTAAGGGTTGATTAATAATTACTATTTTATAATTAATGTAAGATATATCTTCCTATAAGCAAAGAAGAAATATCCGAAGTTTAAACTTCAAAAACCGTTTGGTCTTCTATCTCAGTGGCTAAAGCATCTAATGCTACTCCTACTCTGTGATATCTTAATTTCCACTGCTCTTCCTTAGGTGTTTTTGGATCTCCTAGAGGATAAGGTATCGAGATTGTTGGAACCATACGATTTGCACCAACGGTTTTAGATACTGGAATCAAGTTTGCCATCTGTACTACTGTAATACCTGCTTTTTCTATTTCTTTTACCATTGTTGCACCGCAACGTGTACAGGTACCTCAGCAAGAGGTTAAGATAACAGCATCTACTCCATCATTTCTTAGATACTCTATTATTTCTAGAGCCATTCTTTTAGCTTCTCCTTCTGCAGTTCCTGTTCCTACAGTAGCATAATAATAATCATGAATGCTTCCTATTTTTCCTTCTTTTTCATAAGCTTTAAGAGCATCTAAAGGTAAAACTACATTTGGATCAGCGTCTGCTGCAGCAGGATCATAACCTGCATGAATTGTTTTAAAGGCACCTTCTGCCTTATTTCCTAATCTTTCAAGATTTGCAATAGAATAGCGACCCCAACGTGTTGCTGCTGAAGATTGAATTTTGTCAGGATTATCAACAGGTACAATACCTCCCGACGTAACAAGAGCTATTTTAGCATCAGCTAATTTAATTGCTGGAGCTATTGGTACTCTATCTAACTCTGGAATTGGCAATTCTGAAACAAAAGGTTCACCATTAATTTTCTTAAGCAACATATCTATTGCTCTATCGCAAGCTGGTGTTTCATCATCTAAGAAGACTTCAAATCGAATACCTCTTGGATAATATCCTTCAACTTCGGCACCTTTAATCTCTTCATTTTTTAATAGTTTATTACCAAATTTAGCCATTTTCGGCATATCTTTTCTCATTTTAGCAGCACTATCGCCACCTTTAAAAATGTATACATCTTTTTTAAACATATCTACACCGGGATTTTCCTCATGCATAGATGTTATAACCGGCACATTAAACTTTTCCTTTACAGCTTTACATATTACACCGCAGGCATTTCCGTATCTACCTGCTTGAAAAGCCGGTCCAGCAAAGAAAATATCAAATTCCTTATCTTCTAAGAAACCAAGTAGTTTTTCTACTGCTTCATCTTGATTTGAACCCATAAAGTTATCCCCGCATATTAATGTATGAGTAATTTCTGCATCTTCTAATAAGTTGTTTAATAAAAGTCCTGCTCCTACTACACCTTCCTTAATTGCTGGAGCATAGTCTGCTTTATCTTCTCCACCAATTTGTCCAAAAAACTGATTTAAGTATAAAATTCCTTTTTTCATTTAATTCACCTCCCTTATATTAAAATTCTTTAACTGTTTTAATTGACTGACCTAGAACTGAGTCCCCACAGAACATTGAATCATTTGCCATAATAATTGAACCATCTTCTCTAACAGAAGGACCTAGTACATCATCATCTTCCCATCCTCCGGATAATCCGTCTCTCATTAGAGATTCAAGTTCACCGATTACTGTTCCCATTGCAGGTAATTCAATTAAAGTTGATACATTACCACAAGAAACAATTGCATCAGCTGATACATCTAAAGCCGCCAGAGGTTGAGATGTTCCATCGCTACCAGTACATTCATTAGTCATTCCGACAGTTTTAATACCTGCTTCTTCTAGAAGTCTAAAGCATTCAATAAAGTCAGCGTCGGTATTACCATAACCTTCTTCAGCTATTATAGCCGCATCTGCACCTAGATTACTTGCGATTTGCTGTACAAACATTGCTGCTCTTTCTTTTTGTTCTAAAGAAACATTTAGGTTTGACATTATTATTCCTAAGAAGTTAATAGTTTTTCCATGTTCTTTATATAGAGATTTGATTGTTGGGCAATTTTGAAAATCGTATGTTGACCATTTTGAAGAACAGCACATATAACTAGCACCTATCATTGCCCCGTCTAAAATTTCATTTGGATGCATATATGTTGGTAGCATTCTGTTTGTATCCCATCCATAATTTAATACATTGAAGCCAGATTCTTCAATTTGAGACTGAGGCTGCATTACATAAACTACTGATGGTAAGTCATTAACTTTTTTTTCGCGTTTAGTTATCGGTCCTAGTTCAAATAATTCAGTTGATTCTGGAGTCATATCTTTTACAATACTCCCTAAATATTCAGCTAACCTGTGAGCTGCCCATCTGATTGCATGGTTTTTCTTTTGCTGCTCATGTCTTTCAAATTCTTCATCAGTATCAGCTACTAAACAAATATTATTTAGTTTTGAAAAAATTGTATATTTAGCACCTTCTCCGCTCATGTCGATTAATCCATCACCGAAACTACCCCAATGTTTTCCAACTGCTAATACACTGCAATTTTTTAGGGCAACAGCCTTTCCACTGCCTACTCTTTCGATTTTGCCAGTAACGCCTGGGAAAATTGGACCACCATTTAATCTAAATCGCGGTTCAATTGCTTCTTTAACCGGTACAATTCGAACATCATCACCGGGTTTTGTTAAAACAATATCGGCATCAGTAATATGTTCATCTTCCCTGACTACTGCAAGTGCTTCTTTTTTGTTAATTGTTAACGTCCCATCCATGTATGAAGACGTTTCCCCAAATTCTATACTTCGAACTTGGAAATTTCCAATTTCTAATTTCATTATTGCCTCCTTTCAAAGTTGATATATATTTATCAATAACAAAAACATTATACCATAACCGTGATTGTTTTGTAAACATGATTATTGTATAAACTTGGTTTTTTTATAAGCATGGTTATAAATATTTTTGTTTGATATTTTTAAATTGATTTTTTCTTTTTATGTACTTTTGTGTTATAATTTTTTTGAAAGATATTTCACAAACAATAATAAGAAATTTTATTGATTTTTGTTTATTAAAAACATATACTATTATATATAAACAATTGGAGGGAAGAAATGACAGAATTAAGTATTAAAAGATTGCGTATGATGGGCTATTTTATAACAGCAGCAGCAGAAATCATTAAAGAAGAAGGAATTGAAAAAGCAACTATTAGAAATATTGCCGAAAAAGCTGGTTATAATAGTGCTACAATTTATAACTATTTTAGTGATCTTGAACACCTGATTTTTTTCACTAAAATTTCTAACTTAGAAGTATATAAAACACGCTTGTATAAAGAAATACCAGATAATTTAGATCCCCTGATAGAACTAAAAGAAGTTTTTCGTATATTTGTTGAAGAAACTTTTAAAAACCCTCATGATTTTTATGATTTATTTTTTTCAAAATACAGCCTTCAATTAAATGAAACTGTAACACTATATCATGAAATATTTCCTGAAAGATTAAATACAGAGAATAAACAATTGAAAGCAATGTTAAGTAAAAATGATATTTATAAAAGAAATATGGCACTAGTGGACAATTGTATTGAAAATGGCTATTTTAATGATAGAGAAGTTGCTGAAAAAATTAACGAATTAATGATTCTTACTTACAGCGGTCTTTTAAATAAATACCTTGAAACGGATAGTCAAGATGTTCAAGGCTACACAAATCAATTTATGGAGTATTTGGACATGATTATATCATTAGGTCTATAAAAATAATAGAAGACCTATCAATAGACTTGTAAATCTAATGATAGGTCTTTTTAAGTGTTTTATTTAATCCTAAATTTTATTTTATATCTTCTCTTACTAGAGGCATGGACATACATCTAGGTCCACCTCTACCTCTTGAGAGTTCGCTACTTGGTATAATGTGAGTTTTAACACCACTTTCTTGAAGCATCTTATTTGTAACGTAGTTTCTTGAATACACTACTACTTCTCCCGGTGCAATTGCAAGAGTATTTGAACCATCATTCCACTGTTCTCTCGCTGCATCTACAGGACTTTTACCACCGCATCTTATTAATTCGACCTTATCCAACTCTAAGTATTTAGCTAAAATATAGTCTAATCTATCATGCTCTTTTTCTATCTTTATATGGTCTCCATCTAAGGTAAGAGAGAAAATAGTGATAGTTTTTTCGATATTTGGATGTATTGTAAATTTATCGTGATCTACCATAGTAAATACAGTATCTAAATGCATAAAGGATCTATTCTTAGGTATATCAAAGGCTAAAATTCGGTTGAAATCATTATCTGCTTTTAGTACGTTTTTAGCAAATATTTCTATAGCAGTTGGGTCAGTTCTTTGAGATATACCAACTCCTATTATGTTTTTGTTTAGTATTAATATATCTCCACCTTCAAGAGAAAACTTATCCGTTCTATCGTACCAGAAAGGTACATTTTCATTTTCATAATTAGGATGATGATTAAATATATATTTTGTAAAGAGAGTTTCTCTATTTCTAGTAGATGTTCTCATCTTGTGTAGTGATATACCCTTGCCTATAGCCGCAAAAGGATCTCTTGTAAAGTAAAGATTCGGTAGAGGATCTATGACAAAGGGATAGTCTATATCTAAATAATCAACTAATCCTCTCCTTGTGAAATCCTTGATTTCTGTTTTTCTAATTCCTGATATCATTTTTTTAATTAAATCTGAATTATCTAAGGTGCCTAGGTATTCTTTTATGCCCTTACATCTTTCTTCATGCCATATTCCAGCTTCTCTGATAAATTCTTGTATCAGCTTTTCTTTTACTTCTTCCTTTTCTATAGCACCTTTTAATAAGTCTTCTACATAAACTACATCTACTCCGTTATCTCTCAATACCTTTGCAAAAACATCGTGTTCTTCTTGAGCTATTTTTAAGTAAGGTATGTCATCAAAAAGCAATCTATCTAAATAATCCGGCATAAGATTTTCAAGTTCTTTTCCCGGTCTGTGCAGTAGTACTTTCTTTAGTCTTCCTATTTCCGATGTTACATTTATTGGATTCATAAACTCACCTCTTCATATTTATTAAATGTTTAACATTTATTCTTTAAGTATATTTTATGAAAGGGGTGATGGAATGTCAAGATATTTTTTATATTTATTCTATCATTGTATATTTATACACTTATTTTTTTATTTCAAACCAAAATGATGATCCTTCTCCGTGTATTGACTCAAATTTAAGTTCCGAACCATGGGCCTCTATAATGGATTTTGATATAAATAAACCTAAGCCGTAGCTTTTTTTATCTTTATAATCTCCTTTATAGAACATGTCAAATATATGCTTTTTATCTTCTTCTTTTATACCAAAACCTTCATCCTTAACTTTGAACTCAACAGTTTGATTTTTTTCTGTAATACTAACTGCAATATTAGTTCCTATTTTTGAGTATTTAATTGAGTTGGATAATAGGTTATCCCAAACTCTTTTTATTTTAGTCTTGTCCAAGTACATATATGATTCCTTGTAATTTGATTTATTTATAAAAATCCTGTCCGAATTTCCTACTAAATGCTTAGCCTGATCTATTAAATAGTTTGAAAATTCTTTTAAATTAATTTTTTCTTTATGCAGTTTTTGATTGTACTGTGCTTCGTAAGTAGAATCCAATATATCCAGTGTTATTTTTTCTATATAATCTGCACTTTCATAAATTTCATTCAAGTATCTTTTCTTATCTTTTTCTTCCTTAATCACTCCTGACGTAAGTCCTTTTGAAAATCCTTTTATTAATGTAATAGATGTTCTTAGATCGTGGGATAATGTAGATATGAATTTTGCTGTTAAATAGGATTTTTTCTCCAGAGAATTTGTAAGCTGCTTTGAAGTTTCTATTAATGTGTTGCTTTCCTTTTCCATTTTATTGAAAGAATTTTCCATATAGCTTTTTAACTCTTTATATGAATTGTTTAGATTTTTTAGTTCGTCACTTTCAGTATTTCCTATATAGCCTACACTAAAGGCTTCTTTTGTAGATGATATCGTTTTATCTAGGTATTTGTTGCTGCTAGTAAGACTATCAATATAGTTTGTTATTAAAGTTATAGGTTTTGAAATTCTTTTAGAAAAAAATACACTAATAAATATTGCTGCTAAAATTAATATCCCTCCATAAAGAATAATTGTATATAAAAGACTGAGAGATTTTTCGCTTAACTCTCTTTTAGGAAGTTCCGTCATAAGTATCCAGTTATTGCTGTTCATTTTTTTATAAGTCCTAAGCACCGTTCTTGTTTCACTTACTGCAAAGTTTTCTTCATCGAAATTTATATTACCAGGATCATATTCTGTATTATCTACCATCTGGCCTATTTTTTCCAGGTTTCTATGGGATAAAACAAATCCATTTGAATCTATAATAACAAAATATCCAGTTTCTCCTACTTTGTAATCCTTAATGAAATTTACAAATTCTTCAGCTTTCACCGCTACTCCTGCCAAAGCTATCATTTCTCTTCTTTCATTATAAATTGGACTTACTGTGTTTACTATCATGGTACCATCAGAACGAGCATTTAAGATATCGCTAGTTACTGTAGATTGAGTTTCCCTCCCTTTTATAATATAAGGTCTGTTTCTTAAGTCTATTAATATAGCTTCTTCCATAGTTGTGGCAGTTATGAAACCTTCTAAATTGATAATAAATAAATCTTTATAAAAATCTCTGTTTTCATTCATTTTAGACATTTCGATAGTAAGGTATTCATTTAACTCTTCCATAGATGTTTTTTCTTCTAAAAATTCTTTCACTAGGGCATCCCTTGCAAGCACCTTTGAATCTTGTTGAATTATTTCAACTAAAAGATCAATCTTCTCCTGACCTCTAAGAATCTGTTCTTTCATATAAAATTCAGCATCATTATTAAGTATAGCTGCCGATCTTGAGTATATGGTTGTGCTGATTATAATCAAAAAAATAATTATTATTCCACTTATTGTGAAGGTTATTTTTTTCTTCAGACTCATGGATGCCTCCTTATTAAAAAATAAGAGTAGTCAAATTTCTAACTACTCTCATTTTAGCATATTAATATATTTATTAGAACAGCAACATTGCTAAAGGTGCTGCAATCAATATAGAAAGGATAGTTCTTTCTACCCATATTATCAATATTTCCGGCAATGTTATAGGTATTTCTGTAGATAGTATACAAGGTATAGATGCTGAGAAGAAAAGTATAGAAGATACACTTACTACACCAATTACGAACTTTGTAATCATACTTGCTCCCGTTACTAAAAGTGCCGGTAAAAACATTTCTGCTACTTCTAGTGCAGAGGCTTTTGCTGCTAGCATTGGTTCTGGTATTTGAAGGATAGCCGTGAAAGGATAGAATATATATCCTAATAAGTCAAATACCGGCGTAAATTCTGCTAAAATTAATCCTAAAAGTCCAACAGATAGTATTGTAGGAAGTATTCCCATTGCCATTTTTAGTCCGTCTATAAGATTTACTCTTATATTATCAATAAAATTTCCTGAATTTCCAGCAGCTTTAAGTCCTTCATTCCAAGCATTTGCAAAAATATTTCCTTCTCTCTTAATCTGTCTCTCAGGATTATCCACTATATATTCATCACTTTTTTTGCTAAGTGGATATATTCTTACAGTAATTGCCGTTACAACAAAGGTAATAACTAAGGTAGACCAGAAATAAACATTCCACATATCCATAAGTCCTAATGTTTTTGCTACAACTATCATAAATGTGGCTGAAACTGTAGAAAATCCTGTAGCTATAATACTAGCTTCTTTAATTGTGTATTTTCCTTCTTTAAAAACTCTGTTTGTTATAAGTAATCCTATTGAGTAGCTGCCTACGAAAGATGCTACTGCATCTATTGCTGATCGTCCTGGAGTTTTCCAGATAGGCTTCATTACAGGTTCCATAATAATTCCTATAAATTCAAGCAATCCGTAGCTTACTAAAAATGCTAGGAATATTGCACCAACTGGAACTATCAAACCTACAGGTATAACAAGCTTACCCCATAGAAAAGGAATCATACTTGGAGCTTGAAGAGCTTCCGGTCCAAAACCGAAAAGAGCCATAAAAGCTACGAATATACCTACAATTTTAAAGATTGAAAATACAATATCAACTTTAGTTTTATTCCATGTTTTGTTTTTAAATGGCAAAATACCACCTAATATTATAATAATCAAAGCATAATAAGGTACAATTCCTGGAGCTGCATTTCTTATTCCCGTAACTATATGATCCAGCATTATAGTTGATGTTTCACCTATAGTTATAGGAATAAAAAACATTAAAATTCCTATCGCACTAAAAAACAAAAATTTGAAAAGGTTTCCACTATTGTTAGGCTTATTTTCTTTATTTTTATTTATATTACTCATGAAACTACCTCCTTTTTTCTGTATCTTAACATTAAATATGAAGATTCTTATTTTATTATCCAATATTATATTGTATTGTTATCAAATTGTTATAATTCTATTTCTCAAATGAAACTATTATAAATTTACTCTTCAAATGATATAATTAACAAAGGAGGTGCCAAATGGAAGGAAAAATTTTAATAGTAGATGATGACAAAAGAATTGCTAATCTCATAGATGAATATATGAGAATGTATGAACTGGAAACTAAAAAAGCTTACTGCGGTAAAGATGCTCTTGCTTTTCTAGATGAAAGCATTAAACTGGTAATTTTAGATATAAATATGGATGATATCGATGGAATAACTGTCTGTAAAATAATAAGAGAAAAATATAATATTCCAATAATGTTTTTAAGTGCAAATGCCACTCAATACGATAAAGTAAAGGGATTAGGTGTAGGTGCTGATGATTACATTACAAAGCCCTTCGACCCTATTGAACTTGTAGCCAGAGTAAAAGCCCAACTTAGAAGAGCAGAAAGATATTCTAATTCAAAATCATATGATAAACCTATAGAATTTGGAAGCATTAAAATTTATAGAAATGCATATAAAGTAACAAAAAATGAAGAGGAAATTAACCTCTCCACTACTGAATTTAAACTTTTACTTTATTTAGTAGACAATGCATATACCGCTTTAACTCGTAAACAGATTCTTTATAATGTTTGGGAAAGCGATATTTATGATGAGAAAACAGTTACTACTTACATAAACAGACTAAGAACCAAGCTTGATTTAGAAGAAAAACATATTAAGTCTGTAAGAAGTGTAGGATATATATTTGAAGGAAAGATCAGCTGACTACCAAAGCTTTATCCCTTCAACTCCTAATGACTTAAACCCTAAGAAGTTTTTATAAGTAACTGTAATTGCTTTAACCTTTGGCTCTGCGCCTTTATATAAATATACATCTATAGAGGAAATTCTATGTTTTGTATATTTGGCTACAGGCTCCTTAGGTATACCTATATAAACTATAGGCTCGCCTACTTCTATACATGCTCCGCCTACCATAAGATCTATGGTAATAGTATCTGCATCTTTACTTCTTATGTATTTTATTGCTTTACTATCAATTTTAATATTCATTTATAATCACCTTTTCTAATATATAATACAGCAGAGAGACTTATTATCTCTCTGCTTAAATTTTGTCATATAAAATTAATTAAATTAAAATTAAGCTACTTTGTCTTCTTCTTTACCAAACAGTACATGGTAAGATTGTTTGATTAGAATTATAGCTAAAATAAATAATGCTATCCCTGCAATTACTAGTGCAAAGTTTCCAGCTGCCATGTTTGCTTGTACCAGTAATATCAATGCTGTAAGTGTAACTAAGAACATAAATATCATTGGATATACAACCATTTTATATTCTTTTCCATGAGTTTTAAGATACATAGCTGTTGCTAATAATGCCAATGCTGCAAGTAGTTGGTTCGCTGAACCAAATACCGGCCAAATCTGTCTCCAATCTGCTAAACCTAAAAGTCCACCAGCTGCAACTGTTATAAATGTAGCTACGTATATGTTTGTTAAAGGATTTGACTGTTTTTCTTTTTTTGCATCTTCGAAGAATTCCTGGAATACAAATCTACCAATTCTTGTACCGGAGTCAAGACTTGTAAGAGCAAATGCTGCTATCGCAAGTGCAACGAAAGATTTACCAGCGTCGAAAGGTACTCCAAAAGAAGTCATAAATGTACCAACTCCTGATGCAAATACGTTGTTAGCTGCTCCTGCTGCAAGAAGTGCTTGAAACTCTTCTGCACCTATATATGCCGCTGTAATAATAGCTATAACTGCAAGTACACCTTCTATAAGCATTGATCCATATCCGATAAGTTTGATGTCTTTTTCACTACTAATCTGTTTAGAACTTGTTCCGGAACTAATCAAAGAGTGAAATCCTGATATAGCACCGCAGGCTACTGTAACAAATAGTATCGGGAATAGATATGAGGTTCCTACCTTAAAGCTGGTAACGGCTGGAAGTTCTAAACCTGGTCTGTAAATCAATAATCCTACTACAGCTCCACCTAACATTGCATATAAAAGAAATGAGTTTAGATAATCTCTAGGTTGTAGTAATATCCATACTGGAGCGGTAGAAGCTATAAAGATGTAAACTAAAACTACACCATACCATGTGTTAAAAGATGCAACTATTGGGAATTGAAGTCCAACCCAAATACTTCCAAATAGTAAAACTACACCAACTATGGTCGCTGGAAGCAATCCTATATTCATTCTATTAACAGCTATACCAAATCCCACCGCTAATATAATGAAAAGAATTGAAGTAGTTCCAACTGAAGGTGTTGAAACAAATGTGGCTACAACTATATTTGCAAATGCTGCTATTACAAGTATCAATGTCAACCAAGCAAAAATTGAAAATAATTTTTTCCCGCTTTCACCTATAGTGGTTTCTATAACATGACCTATAGATTTACCTTCATTTCTAACAGATGAAAATAGCGCTCCAAAGTCATGAACACCACCAAAGAAAATACTTCCTACTATAATCCATAAGAATACAGGAAGCCACCCGAAAATTGCTGCAGCGATTGGTCCTACTATAGGTCCTGCTCCAGCAATAGAAGCGAAGTGATGACCTAAAAGTACCGGTGCTTTTGCAGGTACATAGTCAACGCCGTCTGCCATTGTGTGAGATGGTGTCTCTTTGCTAGGATCTATGCCCCACTTTTTAGAAAGCCATGACCCGTAAGTTAGGTATGCAATAATGAAAATAACAATTGATGATAAAATTAATAATAATGCCATTAAAACTCCTCCTTAATTATAATATATTTTAATAGGTTGCCCTATTATTAACTATTGAGGTAAATAAAAACTTTCATCTTTCCTAGCTTCTTTACTCCCGGTAACCTGATGATTATGTAATTCAACAAGAATTACTCTCACCACTACCCATCCTTTAAAACCGAACAAAAATGATTTCTGATATTTAAATTTCTTTATATAATTTTTAATTTCTTCATCTACAGGTTCATCTACAGTAATTAAGGCTGTAAAAGTAGTAGACATGTGCTCATCATGAGGTTCTACAGTGTTGTCAATTGTAGATTTTAATAATTCTATGAGGCCTTCTACATTCTCTTTAGATATATTCTGGAAATGTTTGCCGTATATGTATTCATCGTTTTCAAATGCATATATTACAGCACTTTTAAACCCTAAATACTTTTCGTTTCTTATATGAGATTTAGCAGCGATTTCAAACTGCCATTTACCAATTATTTCGTTTTTATTAATATCAAAATTATATTTAAGCTTATCCAGCATTTTTTCATAATATATATTTTTATCCATATAAACACCTACCTATTATATTTTTATCATATTTTATGAAAAAAATGTTGTTATTAAC
>JAABRS010000048.1 GCA_011390775.1 Clostridia bacterium
TTTCGGTTTAGAAAATGTTGACACAAGACACCTTACAAAAACCCTAAGAAAAGATGGAACAGTAAACGGTATTTTAACTACAGAAGAATTATCAGAAGATGAAATCAAATTGATGTTTAATAATTTTGATAAAAAAGACTTTGTTGAAAATGTAAGCACAAAAAAAGAGTATGGATTTTCTACTGGGGATATCAAACTTGCAGTAATAGATTTTGGAGTAAAGAACAATATATTAAAAGAATTTGAAAAAAGAAACTGTCATATTAAAGTATATCCCTACGATACAATATCAGAAAAAATTTTATCAGATAAACCTGATTTGATATTTTTATCTAACGGCCCTGGGGATCCTAAAGATTTAAAAACTTCTATACAACAAATAAAAAATCTAATAGGGAAGATACCAATCGTAGGCATTTGTCTAGGCCATCAGTTATTATCACTTTCAATAGGTGCTAATACTGAAAAAATGAAATTTGGTCATAGAGGAGGAAATCATCCTGTAAAAGATGTTAAAAAGAATAAAATTTTTATTACTTCCCAAAATCATGGATATGTAGTTGAAGAAGATACTTTGCCTAAAAATGTAGAAATAACCCATATAAATTTAAATGATAATACTGTAGAAGGATTAGAAAGCATTGATATGAAATTTAAGAGCATTCAATATCACCCGGAAGCCTCTCCCGGACCGGTAGAGTCAGATTATATTTTTGATGAATTTATAAGTTTTTATAGGAGGAATTATGCCAAAAAATAATGATATAAAAAAAGTACTAGTTATAGGTTCAGGACCAATAATAATAGGACAAGCCGCAGAATTTGATTATTCCGGAACCCAAGCATGTAAAGCACTTAAAGAAGAAGGAATAAAAACAATATTAATAAATAGCAATCCAGCTACAATAATGACAGACAAAGATATTGCAGATAAAGTTTATATAGAACCTTTAAACAGTGAAACAGTAGAAAAAATAATAATAAAAGAAAAACCTGATAGCTTACTGCCTAATATGGGTGGACAAACAGGTCTTAATTTAGCAGTGGAATTATACGATAAAGGAATTTTAGATAAACATAACGTTAAAATAATAGGCACAAGTATAGAAAATATTAAGATTGGTGAAGATAGAGAAAAATTTAGAAAACTAATGAAAAAAATTGGTGAGCCGATTATTGATAGTGCTTCAGTATCAAACCTCGAAGAAGGATTAAAGACAGCCGAAAAAATTGGATACCCTTTAATTGTAAGACCGGCATATACTCTAGGAGGTTCCGGTGGTGGCATAGCTGAAAATGAAGAAGAAATAAAAAAATATATAACAAAAGGATTAAACCTAAGTTTAAATAATCAAGTACTTTTAGAAAAAAGTGTTAAAGGATATAAGGAAATAGAATACGAGGTAATGAGGGATAACTCAGGAAACTGTATAAATGTATGTAATATGGAAAATATAGACCCTGTGGGAGTACATACCGGGGATAGCATAGTAGTTGCTCCTTCACAAACCCTATCAGATATAGAATATCAAATGTTAAGAACGGCATCATTTAAAATAATAGATGCAATCGATATAAAAGGTGGATGTAATGTACAAATAGCATTAAACCCTAATAATTTTGAGTACAAAATTATAGAAATAAACCCTAGAGTTAGTCGGTCTTCAGCATTAGCATCTAAAGCTACAGGTTATCCTATAGCAAAAGTAGCAACTAAAATAGCTTTAGGTTACGACTTAGACGAAATCGAAAACTCTGTAACCAAAAAGACAAAAGCTTGTTTTGAACCTGTCTTAGACTATATTGTTACCAAAATACCTAAATGGCCCTTTGATAAATTCAAAAAAGCCGACAGACACTTAGGAACTCAAATGGCAGCAACAGGAGAAGTAATGGCAATAGGAGAAAACTTTGAGGCTTCTTTACTAAAAGCAATTAGATCCTTAGAAAACAACCAATTTACATTGCAGCATAAAGATTATACAGAATTAAACATTATAGAACTTAAAGAAAGACTGTACAAACCTCATGATGAACTTATTTTTGTAGCTTCAGAGTTATTAAGAAGAGGCTATGCAATAGATAAGGTCCATGAGTTTACAGGAATTGATAAATTTTTTATTCATAAATTAAATAACATAGTAATTGAAGAAGAAAATTTAAAAACAAAATCTATTGATGATATAAATACTGAATACTTAAGAAAAATTAAAAAACTTGGATTTTCAGATAAAGGCATAGCAGAGTTAATTAAAGGAAATCAACTAGACATTTTGAATCTTAGAGAAAAATATAACATAATACCGAGTTATAAGTATGTTGACACATGCAGTGGAGAATTTGAAGCTGTTTCACCATATTACTATTCAACCTACGAAGAATTCGATGAAGTAAAAGTAACAAATAAGAAAAAAATTATAGTAATAGGTTCAGGACCAATCAGAATAGGACAGGGAGTTGAATTTGATTACTGTTGTGTACACGGGGTTAATTCACTAAAAAAACAAAATATTGAGTCAATAATAATTAATAATAATCCAGAGACTGTTAGTACAGATTTTGATGTATCAGATAAATTATATTTTGAACCTTTAACAGAAGAAGATGTATATAATATAATCAAAAAAGAAAATCCTGATGGAGTTATTTTACAATTTGGCGGTCAAACTGCTATCAAACTTGCTAAATTTATTGATTCTTTAGGAGTAAAAATTTACGGAACAAGTTGGAAACATATTGATACTGCAGAAGATAGGGAAAAATTTGATAACATGTTAGAGAAATTATCAATAAAAAGACCTATTGGAAAAGGTGTTACAACATTATTAGAAGGATTAGAAATAGCAAAAAAAATAGGATATCCTTTACTTGTTAGACCCTCATATGTTTTAGGAGGTCAAGGTATGGAAATAGCTAATAACGATGATGAATTAACTCAACATTTCAATGAAGCATTCAAAGTAGATAAAGAAAACCCAATTCTCATAGATAAGTATTTAAATGGAATAGAAGTTGAAGTTGATGCTATTTCAGATGGAGAAAATATAATAATACCAGGAATCATGGAACACTTAGAAAAAGCAGGAGTACATTCTGGGGATAGTATTTCAATATATCCTAATATTTCTTTAAATAAAAATTTAGAAAAAGAAATTGAAAGTATTACAAAAAGTATAGCTAGAGAATTAGATATAAAAGGAATAATAAACATTCAATTTATAATTCATAATGGTGAGCCGTATGTAATAGAAGTTAATCCAAGATCAAGCAGAACAGTTCCATATATAAGCAAAGTAACAAATATTCCCATGGTAGAAATAGCTGTAAAAGCAATGTTAGGTCAAAAATTAGAGAATTTAGGATACAACTACGGACTTCAAAAGAAAATCAAAGGTTATACAGCAAAAGTACCTGTCTTTTCATCTCAAAAGATAGAAAATATTGAAATTAGTTTAGGACCGGAGATGAAATCAACAGGAGAAGCATTAGGAATACATGATACATATTTAGGAGCTTTATATAAAGGATTAATAGGAGCAGATATAAAAATACCTGACAAAAAACTACCAATACTGTGCACTGTAAAAGATGAAGATAAAGAAAGTTTACTAAATATAGCAAAAAGATTTAAAAAATTCGGCTATAACTTTTATGCAACAAAGGGAACAACAGAATACCTTGGGAAAAATAATATTAATTGTACAGTTGTAAAAAAAATAAGTGAAGAAAGACCAAACATTATAGATGTAATAAAGTCTGGCAAAATAAGCATGGTAATAAATACTCCTACAAAAGCAAACAATTCATTAACAGATGGATTCAAAATAAGAAGAGCCGCTGTAGAATCAAATATATTGACATTAACTTCGCTAGATACTGTGTATGCACTTTTGGTAGTAATGGAAGCTGATATTGATAAAAAAGAATTAAACATTGTTGAATTAGGAGAAATAATAAAATAAGATTTTATAACTTGTAATACAAAATTTCATATGTTATAATTTAGTTTCTTGAGGGAATAGATGAGTGCTGGTGTGCTTCCTGGTCTTCAAAACCAGTGTGGGGCATTAATAGTGTCCCGGGTGGGTTCGATTCCCACATATTCCCGCCAATTATTCAAAGGATTGAGTTAGGAGTTTTTTAAATTGAGTAAAGAAAGAAATGTAATGGTATGTGTTACAAACCAAAAAACCTGCAGTAGATTAATTTACAAAGGTGATGAAGTAAGAAATAAAACTTCAGGGAAACTGTATATAGTACATATTATAAATAAAAAAGACATGGTTTTATACGGAGATAATGATGGAGATGCTTTAGAGTATTTGTTTGATTTAGCTAAAAAATTAGATGCTGAATTGATTGTTCAAAGATCAAGTAATACAGAAAAATCAATTATAAAAGTAGCAAAAGAAATTAAAGCCACACATATAATACTAGGTAAATCAAATAACGGAAACAATCAGAGTTTTCATAAAAAAATATCTAGAAAATTAAAGGATATTAATATAGTCGTAGAATGAGAAGTGTTAGATATGTTTTTGATTAGACAAATATTACTTTTAATCAATATGCTGAAAAATCCCGATGTTAAATTATGGGATAAGATGAAAATTATATTAATGTTATTATATATAATAAGTCCAATAGATTTAATACCGGCACCAGTTTTTGGATTTAGTATATTAGACGACTTAATAATTTTAGTGTTCTTATTAAATGTAATTAATAAATTATTAATTAAATACAATTATAAAGAAACAAAAACAGATATAAATGAAGAAGACATTGTAGAAAATGTAACATACGAAATAAACGAAGAGGATAAAGGGGATGAGTAAACACTCATTCCTTATTTTCATTTAAAAATTTTTATTAATATGTTAAAATAATATAAATAATAAATAGAGAGGTAGCTTATGTTTAATTATGAAAATTATGATGTAGAAAAAATAATATATGAAAGTAATTTTCAAAGAATACAATTATGTAAAAATAAAGATAATGAACTTTTCTATAACAATATTATTATAAGAGAAAGACTAATAGATCTCATTGATAAAGAATTCTATCCAAATAATTCGGATAATTTGATTGCAATAGAAGAGACTGAGGATAGATTATACATATACTCTAAATATTCTGAATTAAATAAATTAACAGAATTTACTAAAAGTAATGAATTAACATATAGAGAAAGAGTTGAAATTACTGAGAATCTTCTTCAAAAATTTGAAGAACTAGAAAAATATTCAGATATTCAAGTAGCATCAATGTTAAAAGAAGATAATATACTAATAGATGAAAAAAACAATATTGTTTTTAGAAATTTACTTATTTTTGATCAAGATTATGATATTGAAGAAAGCCTATTATTAAAAAATACATCTAATTATATCCATTATATATTTGCTGGAGAATTCATAAAAGAATTTAACATATCTGAAGATGTACCTCCAGATATTAAAAAAATAATTATTAGAGCTGGCTCTAAAGAATACAGTTCTATAGGGGAATTAATAAACTCATTTAAAAAATCACCTACTTACACTTTAATTCTTCCTTTAAAAAAATCTGAAAAAAACATGAAAATTGAAACAGAGGATAATGAAGATACATTAGAAAAAATAGAAAATAATGATAAAAAAAATAAATATCTCATAATAATTATTATAGCAATAATTTTGATACCTTTAATAATAATGGTTTTATTTAACAATAATGATGAAACCCCGGAGGCTAATTATGAGCAGGAAAACCCTGAAAATCAAACACCAAATGAACAAGTAATACCTGAGGAAAATCAGGAAGAAGATAACAACACAATGCCTGAAACCATACTAAGTTTTTATAACGAAGAAACAATAAAAAATAATTCTGAAAATTATGCCCAAATAGATTATTCTAAATTTTACGATGGATATTATTCTTTAAAAATAGAAAATACAGAAAAGGAAAACAACAAATATTTATTTGCAATAATTGACTTAAACGATGAAGAATACGATTATTTAAAAAACAGAGAGGTTGGAATATCAACAAGATTTACAAGTGATAAAGCGGCAGAAGGTAATTGGATAATTGAAGTAAGAAAAAATGGTGAAATATCAAATATTACTAATGAAAAAACATCATTAAATGTTAATGCATGGATAATAAAACAACGTTCATTAACTTTAGGAGACAACGACGAAATAAAATTATTTTTTCAATATGATGAAGACGCAAATGTATGGATTGATTCTATAGAAATAGATGTTTTAAAATAACATCTATTTTTTTTGTTTTTTTTGGAACAATAAAGAGACTTTTACGTCTATATTAATGTCGACGGAGGTGTAAAATGGATAAAGTAATAAAAATGGACAATATTTATAAAAATTATAAACTAGGTCAGGTAAATGTTGAAGCTCTAAAAGGTATAAATTTAGAGGTTGAAAAAGGAGAATTCATATCAATAATGGGTCCTTCAGGTTCAGGAAAATCAACGTTACTAAACTTAATTGGTTGTTTAGATAAACCTACAAAAGGATTATATGAGCTAGATGGAAACAGAGTAGAAAAATTAAATGATTACCAACTTTCAGAGATAAGAAATAACTTCTTAGGTTTTGTTTTTCAAAGTTTTAACTTATTAAGTTCTTTAAATGCTATAAAAAATGTTGAAATACCCCTTATTTATAGAGGAATCAGAAAAAAAGTAAGAAAAGAACTTTGTAAAGAAGCTTTAGAAGTTGTAGGATTAGGAGATAGGATGCATCACTTGCCTAATCAATTATCTGGAGGACAGCAGCAGAGAGTTGCAATAGCTCGTGCCATAGTAGGAAAACCCGCGGTTATACTCGCAGATGAACCTACAGGAGCTTTAGATTCAAAAACTGGGAATGACATAATGGACATTTTTCAAAAACTTAACAAAGAAAACAACATGACAATAGTTCAAGTTACCCATGAAGAAGATATAGCTAAAATTGGAAATAGAATTATAAGACTAATAGATGGATACATTCAATAACATATCAGGAGGATGAAATGATAAAAAGAATTTTACCAATTATAATAATCGTAACCCTTGTAGTTGCTGGAGGATATTATGCTATATCCCAGTTGATACCAGATGAGGACACCCAAGGAAGAAATGAAGTAATATATTCAACTAGTCCCGTTGCAAAAGGGGATATAAGCGTTGGAGTTGAAACGTCAGGACAATTAAATGCTGCTTATGGTGGAGGTATTAGAATACCTGAACCTGCAGACCAGAAATTATATAATATTTCATATGTAATAGATGAATTTTTAGCAGAAGAAGGAGACAATTTACTACAAGGAGATCCAGTTTTAAAACTTGCATCAACAGATTTAGACAGTTTAATTGATGACCTTGAAATTCAACTTGAAAGCAAAAAAGAATATTTGGCACAATTATTAGGTATAGATATCTCTGAAGTAGATACTATAAATCCCTATGATGGTATAGTAATTAATGCCCCTATCAAAGGAAGAGTAACAGAGTTAAATGCCAGTGAGGGTGAAGAATTACAAAGTTTGATTGCCAGTATAGTAGATGATTCGGAAATTAAGTTATCCTTTAAGGCTATTAAATCGGAATACTCCAAGTTATATGTTGGACAAAGAGTTCTTCTTAAATTTCCTTATTTTGATGGATATTACGAAGCCAAAATTACTAAATTAAATAGTAATGCTGTTCCGGATAATCCAGATGATAATGATTACGGTTTAACCTATGTACACTGGGGAGAAATAGAAGCTGTAAATCCCGGATTAGTTCAAACAGGAATGATTGCAAGTGTTAATTTAGCAAAATCCGAAGAATCTTTTGAGCCGGCATCCACACTTCAAAACATGGCAGAAGTTGAAAGCTATAAAAAAGAACAGAAAATATATAAAAATTCTATTTCTTCAGATGAACTGGTAGTTACTGATGTATTGGTAAACGAAAATGACTATGTAGAAAAAGGACAATCTATAGTTAAGCTAGCTGGTGCAGATGTAAGAATAATGATTCAAGAAAACTTAGATCAATTAAGAGAAGCTCAAAGAACTATAGACAAAGCAAATGATTTAAAAAACAACCTTGTAATTACAGCACCAATGGATGGAGTAGTAGCTGGTTTTTGGAGACAAAAAGGCGAAACAATTAGAGCTGGTGAATGGGTAGGAGATATTTTTAACACAAGTAACATGAGTGTACATACTCAGGTTGATGACTTAGATGTAGTTTATGTAAAACAAGATGCACCAGTTGAAGTAACAGTAGATGCACTCCCTGGTGAAGTATTTGAAGGTAAAGTTGCAAGAGTTTCACAATCTGGTCAGGATTCCAGTGGTGTCATTCAATACTCAGTAAATATTGAAGTATCCGGTAGAGGAGATTTAAGACCTGGAATGATGGCTAAATGCTTTATAGATGCTGGTAGCTCAGATAATACATTACTGGTACCAATAGAAGCAGTATTTGAAGAAGATGGTCAATCAAAGGTAGAAATATTAAAAGAAAATGATGAAATAGAAGTTGTGAAAATAGAAACAGGATTGATGAACGATAGATACGTAGAAATCTTAGAAGGATTAGAAGAAGATCAGGAAGTTGTAACAGGTAGTAGTTCGGATTTATTACCTAGTCAATCAATAGAATCTAATGATACTATTATTCCTGATGATGGACAGCAGGAGTGATAATATGAAGGAATACGAAGGAAGCAAATCCTCATTAGTCAGACTGTATTTTACAGCTAAAATGGCTTTAAATGGCCTAACTTCAAACTTGCTTAGAACATTCCTTACAGTTCTAGGAATCCTTATAGGGGTTGCTTCAGTTGTAAGTTTAATGGGTATAGGTGAGGGAGCAAGAAGAACTGTAGTAGAACAGTTTGAAAGTTTAGGTAAAAATGTAGTAATAGTTAAATCTAATCAACCTGCTTTGAATTTTGAACCTGAAGAATATATTGAATTACTAGATAGAGTTGATGGATTGGAATATGCTACATCTATTGTAAATACAGAAACAAATATTAGATGGAGAAGATCCAGAGGAGAAATAGAAATTCTTGGAGTTAATGAACAGTATCCAATTATAAGAGATCATGAGTTAATAGATGGTAATTTCTTTTCCTCTTTACACGTAAAACAAAGATCACCTGTTGCAATTCTTGGATACAATGTAGCTGTTTCTCTTTTAAATGGAAGAAGTCCTGTAGGACAGAGTATGACTATTGACGGTATTTCTTATAGAATTATAGGAGTTTTAGCTCGAAAAGGTAACGGCAAAGGTGAAGGAATAGATAATAAAGTGATAATTCCCTACACTTCAGCAATGAAAATCGATGGAAATAGAACGGTATCTGAAATTTGGGGAAAATCAGATAGTCCTGAAAATGCAGCTTTATCAATTGTTCAGCTTGGAAGGATTTATAAAAGACAGTTGGGAATATATGATAAAGATACAGATACCGGTGGAGAAGATGGAAATGAGGGTGGTGGTGAAGAACCAGGAATTCCAATTGAAGAACCTATTAAAGAAGTAGGAACAGCAAAACCACAACCTCAAAGTCAAAACAATCCTATATTTGATAACTCTGATGATCTTATTACTGTAACAAGTTTGAATCAACTGGTTAAAGAAGCAGATAATGCAAATAGGGTAATGACTCTCTTATTAGGAGGAATTGCCGCTGTTTCACTACTAGTTGGTGGTCTTGGCATTATGAATATAATGCTTGTGGCAGTTAGTGAAAGAACATCAGAAATTGGAGTCAGAAGAGCTTTAGGAGCAAAAAAATACGACTTGCTTATTCAATTCATGCTTGAAGCCCTATATGTAAGTATTATTGGTTGTATAATAGGAATAGCGGTAGGTATATATGTAATAAATTTATTTAATAGAAATGGATTAGATGCTGTAGTAAGTTTGCAAGCTGTTAAAATATCTACGGTTGTAGCATTGACATCAGGATTGTTGTTCGGTGTATATCCTGCATATATGGCCTCCAACTTACCACCTGTTGAAGCACTAAATAGAAAATAGAAATAAAAGTAAAGAGATATTTTCTATTTCTTTACTTTTATTCTTTAATCTTATACAATTAAAGAAACACAATAAAGTGAGGAATAAAATGTATAAAGAAAGAAGAAAAAAAATAAATAATAATTTAAAGGAAAAATCTTTAGTTATAGTTTTTTCTGGAAAAGCTCCGAGAAAATCAGAAGATAATTTCTACAAATTTCATTCTAATAGGAACTTTTTTTATTTAACTGGTATAAATAGAGAAAACTTTATATACGTATATAACAATATAGAACCAAAAGAAGAAATACTATTCATTCAAAAACCAAATGAAAAAATGGAAAAATGGATAGGTAGATTTTTAAAAGAAGAAGAAGCTAAAGATATAGCACAAATGGAAAATATAAAGTATAATGAAGAATTAACCAACTACTTAGTAAGCACTTTAAAAGATAAAGATGTTGAAAATATTTATTTAGATATTAAGAATTGGGAAGTCGATGAACCTTTAACACAATCTCAAAAAATCTCAAAAGTATTGGTTGAAAAGTATCCACATATAAAAATTAAAAATTTAAATAAGAAACTAGAAAATCTAAGATTAATAAAAGAAAAAAATGAAATAAAATTGACTCAAAAAGCTGTTGATATTACAAAAGATGCAATAGAAAATATGATGAAAAAATCTAAAGAAGGATTGTATGAGTATGAAATAGAAGCAAATTACAACTATATTCTTGGAATTAACGGTGTAACTACTTCTTTTGATACTATAGCTGCCTCCGGAGAAAATGCTGTAATTTTACATTATATTAGCAATAACAGCAAAACAAAAAAAGATGATCTAATTTTATGTGATTTAGGAGTAAGATATAAAGAGTATAACTCGGATATTACCAGAACATTTCCCGTTAATGGAAAGTTTACAGATAGGCAAAAGGAAATATATAAAGTAGTCTTAGATGCAAACAAAGAAGTTATAAAAAACTCAAAGCCCGGTAGTACACTTGAAGATCTAAACGAAATTGCAAAAGAAGTTCTATATAAAGGATGTAAAAACCTTGGTTTGTTGGAAAAGAAAGAAGAATTAAGTAAATACTATTATCACAGTGTCTCCCACTTTCTAGGATTAGATGTACACGATGTAGGTGGAAAAAAAATAAATTTAGAAAAAGGTATGTTAATTACCGTAGAACCAGGCTTATATATTGAAGAAGAAGGAATCGGTATTAGAATAGAGGACAATATTCTAATCACAAAAGATAAGCCCCAAAATTTATCAAAAGAAATTATTAAAGAAATAGAAGATATAGAAAAACTTATGAAAAAATAAAGGATAGGACAATATATGGCATTTTTAAAAAAATTAAAAAAAATAACTAAGGAATCAGATAATCAAGAATTAATAGTTAAACATGTCATATATTATATTTATAGTAAAATTAGTCAAAATGAAAATATCCAAGTATTATTAAAGAAAAATCAGAAATTTAAGTTTGAAAACATATCCAATATCAACAATAGATTGGATGAATTAATTAAAGATAATTTAGATGATGTAAAAAAAATAAACCCGGGAACTATTTACGAAAATATTACAACAAAAAAATTTAAAAAAACTTTAGGACAGGTATATACTCCAACAAAGATAGTAGAAGAAATGATAGATATGTATAATTTTCAGCCAATGATCAAAAATCACCAATTTAAAATTATAGATATATCCTGTGGATCAGGGTATTTTTTATTACCTCTTATAGATAAGTTAACAAATATTGGAATAAATTATAAAAATATAGTAAAAAATTGCATCTATGGAGTAGATAAAGATGATTTTTCTGTATTTTTATCTAAACTGTCAATAATGTTAAAGTACCCCGAATTAAAGGAAGATGATATAAATATATTTCAAGGTGATATATTATTTGATGAATTGGATGAATTAAAAGAGGAAGAATTCGATTTGATAATAGGTAACCCTCCTTATATTGGTCACAAAAACATATCTAGAGAATATAAGAATAAATTATATGAAAAATTTAAAACTTATAAAAATAAATCTGATGTTTCTTACTGTTTTTTCGAAAAGGGTTGGAATATGTTGAAAGAAGAAGGCAGCCTTATATTTATAACTTCACGATATTTTATGGAAGGTCAGGACTCTTTAGAACTAAGAAGATTTTTACGAGAAAA
>JAABRS010000049.1 GCA_011390775.1 Clostridia bacterium
AACTACGAAAAATATCCATTTTATGATTCGTCGATTGTATTACATAAAAATAAAGTTATAGGTTTTTATGATATTTTAAAAGATGATAGTGATGGTGAAATAGAATCAATTGGAGTAGTACCTGAGTATCAAGGAAGTGGATTCGGACTTCAGATATTAAAAAAAACTGTTAATATTCTTAAAAAACAAAATGCAAAGAAAATAAAGTTGATCGTTGTTAGTACCAATAATCCAGCTTTGCAAATGTACAAAAAGTATGGATTTAAAATTGATAAAATATACAGCAAATGGTATGAGTTGAAATATTAAAAAAATCTCCTGAAGAAAATCTTCAGGAGATTTAATTTATCAAATTTTATTTTATTGTTTTATTTATTCTTTCTCTACAAGATCATCAATTGCATCTTTCAAATTATTATAAGCTTCATTTACTTCTGCTTGAGTTGGATAAGTTTCTGCTAAAACAGCTTCTGCAGCTGCTAATGCATCTTCAAAATCTTCCCAAGTTTCTTCTGTATAGTTATCTTCATCTAATTCTTCAGCATCTTCCACTAATTCTATTAAGTCTTCTGTATCTACTTCGGTATCAACCTCAAGTTTTACAACCTCGTTTTCACCTAAAAGCATCATTTCAACTTTGTATCCTATAGCATCATCAGTTAAATCTGTAAGTACATCATCTACATATATTTTTACTTCTTCAAAGAATATGAAGGTTCCTGTAGTTGAATCATCTAATTCTACTTCTACACTTATAGCAACATCAGTATCCTCATCGTCATAAACTATATCAACTAGAATACCTTCTTCTTTATTAAGCTCTATCCATATTGAAGATGCAGTAGTATTATCTGCTATTACTTTAGCATTTAATCCTACAAATTCTTCTATAAGCTCATTGTCTAAAACAGGTACATGAATTTTAGTTTTTTCAGTTATTGTAAAAGTTAAATCTTCATCATCTTCTTTAATAGTGATTTCGTCAAAATCTTCTGAAAAATCTTGTATTTCCCCTTCAAATCTTTTAGTTACTACGTTATATTTGTCATCACTTCTGAAGGATATTTCAATAATCTCACTGTTTTCGATATAAACTTTTACAATCATATTTACAGCTAAATCTTCTAAATCTGCTGCTTCATTATCTACGTATACATCTACATCATCAGAGATATCATATTCTTTTTCGTTTCCTCTAATAAGTAGAGTAAGCTGCATATCTTCTAAATCTATTTCTTCAATTTTACCAATTAAGCTGTATGAAAATTCAGTGTCAAATTCGTCATCTAATCTGGACATCATAGCTGCAAGTTCTGCTCTATTTATTGCTTTGTTTGGTTGGAAATTTTTGTCTGGATATCCTTGTATTAAACCTATTTGATATGCAACGTATACATATCCTACATGTTCTTCAGGTATTGCATTAAAGTCTCTGAATTCAAGGACTAATTCCATATTTTCCTGTGCTTCATCTTCCATTCCTGCTGCACGAACAAAGTAAACTGCTGCTTTAGATCTTTTAGTAGGGAAGTTAGGATCAAATGTGTCCATTTCATCATCAGTTATTAATTCTTCTTCATTAGCTGCTACTATATATGGTATCATCCAATCAGATGGTTTCTTACCATTATAGTCTTCAGGAAGCACTGCTGTTTCATCAACATCTACTTCTAATTCTCTTAACAACATTACAATTGTTTCGATTTCTTTAGCTGTATTTGATGGCATAAAGGCACCGTTTCCTACACCTTTGATTACGTCTTTTTTAGCCATTCTTTCTATGTATCTTTCCGCCCAGAATCCCTCCGTGTCGTTAAAATCACCTTTTTTTATTTGTCCAGGTGCATTTTCTACACCTCTACCATTGCTGTTGTTTGGTATTGCAAAAGCTGCTGTTGACATTAATGCTAAAACTAAAACTAGCACTAAAATTTTGTTTAATTTAATTTTCATTTTAAAAAACCTCCTTTAATAGTTTCATTATATCATACGAAGCTATAGGATTTCTACTTTGGGTATATGGTGGTTTGGTAAAAAAATTTCCTAGTTCTCAAAAATTAAAAATACACATGATTTGCAATTTTATCGCATATGTATTACACTTTAATGAGAAATTTATAAAGGAGAGTAATATAGTGAAAGAAAATAAAGTATTAGCAAAGGTTAACGGAAGAAAGATTACAGAGAATGATTTAGAGAAAGTATTAAACAGCATACCTCAGGAACAGGCAATGCAAATGCAGGGTGAAGAAGGAAAGAAAAGACTTCTTAACGAATTAATAGCAGGTGAAATGTTTTATCTTGATGCTGTTGAAAATGAATTAGATAAAGAAGAAGAATTCAAAAATATCTTAAAAGAAACAAAAGAAAATCTTCTTCAAAGATATGCTGTACAAAAAATAATGGAAGATGTAGATGTTAATGATGAAGAGATTAAAGAAACATACAATCAGAACAAAGACAATTTCATGGATCAGGAAAAAGTATCAGCTAAGCATATATTAGTAGATGATGAAGAAAAATCTAAAGAGATTAAAGAAGAAATAGATAATGGTATGGATTTTTCCGATGCAGCAGCGAAGTATTCAAGCTGTCCATCAAGTAAAAAAGGTGGAAGATTAGGAGAATTCGGCAGAGGACAAATGGTTCCGGAATTTGAAGAAGTAGCATTTAACATGGAAGAAGGAGAGATTAGCGATCCTGTTAAGAGTCAATTTGGTTATCATATAATTCAACTTGATGAAAAAATTCCTGCAAAACAAAAAACATACTACGAAGTAGAAGATCAAATAAAGCAAGAACTACTTCAGCAAAAGCAATTCCAGATATACAACGACAACGTACAAAAGCTTAAAGGTAAATACAATGTAGAAATGGACCCTAAAGAAATTATAAGCTAAAATGTACTTTGTTTATATTCTTAAGTGCAGTGATGATAGCCTATATACCGGATATACTAACAATATTGAAGAAAGAATCCAAACTCACAACAGTGGGAAAGGTGCAAAGTATACAAGAGGTAGATTACCGGTAGAGCTTCAATACTATGAAGAATTTGAAGATAAAGGTAAGGCACTAAAGCGAGAACATGAAATTAAAAAATTAAGCAGGACAGATAAAGTCAAGCTTATCAAAAATAGGAAGTCTATTCTTTAGACTTCCTATTTTTATATTTTAAATAAAGCCATATAAGACAGTATAAGTTAATATATCTACGTTTAAAGGACCTGAGACTATTTCAGCATGCTAGGGAATCTTAGATGTATACACAGGTTAACTCAGTAGATTTGATAATATTAATCATTTAACCTATAATGAGGTATCGAAATTGATAAAGAAACACCAGAATCACTGGTGTATTTTTTATGAAAAAATTTGAAAGGATTGATAAAATTGTTAACAAAAGAAGACGACGACTATTGCATTTTAACTGAGAGAGACCAAAAATTAAAAGAAGAGATAATTAAAGAGGTAAAAGAAAAGAATATTAAATTTATAAGGCTTAATTTTACCGATATATTTGGATTTGGGAAAAATATAGAGATAACAGCCGATGCACTTGAGAACACATTAGAAGGAGATTTAATGTTTGATGGTTCATCAGTAGATGGATTCGGAAGAGTAGAAGAATCTGATATGTACCTAATTCCTGACTTGGAAACATTTAAGCCTGTACCTTTAAGACCTAATGAGAATGGAATAGCGCAGATCTTTTGTGATGTTTATGATAAAGATAGAAAGCCCTTTGAAGGGGATCCAAGAAATATACTAAGAAGAGTATTAGATGAAGCAAAAGAAATGGGATACGAATTAAACGTAGGACCAGAGGGAGAATTCTTTCTATTTAATACAGATAAGGACGGAGAACCGAGATTCGATATACATGATAATGCAGGATACTTCGACAATTCACCTGTTGATAAAGGAATAGATGCTAGAAGAGATATGATTTTAAAAATGAAAGAAGTTGGATTTACAATAGAAGCTTCTCATCATGAAGTTGCAAGAGGACAGCATGAAATAAACTTTAAATACGGCGAAGCATTAGATGTAGCAGATAAATGGATGACTTTTAAGCAGATTGTGAAAAACATGGCAAAAGACCATGAATTATATGCATCATTTTTACCAAAACCATTTTCAGGAGATAGCGGTAATGCAATGCACTGTAACCAATCTCTATTAAAAGATGGTGAAAATGTATTTTATGATGAAGATGGAGATAATAAGCTAAGTAAAACAGCAGAATATTATGTTGGCGGCTTAATAAAGCATGCTAAAGAAATAGCAGCAATATGCAACCCAATTATTAATTCATATAAAAGATTGGTACCTTATTATGAGGCACCTACAAATGTAGCGTGGTCAGCATCAAATAGATCGGCTTTTATAAGAATACCCAATAGTAGAGGTAGTAGAACTAGAATAGAACTTAGAACTCCAGATCCAACAGCCAATCCATATTTAGTATATGCGGTTATGTTAAAAGCAGGGCTGGAAGGAATTAAAAACAAAATAGAACCACCGGAAATGGTAAATAAAGATATCTATAATATGAGCAAATCTCAACGTAAAGAATATAAAGTTGATAAATATCCAAGTAACCTTTATGAAGCACTAAAGTATATGAAAAAAAGTGATTTAGTAAGAGAAACTATGGGAGATCATGCTTTTGAAGTTTTCTATAATGCTAAAATTAAAGAATGGAGAAGATTCTCTAGTGAAGTACACGACTGGGAAATCAAAAATTATTTAAAAAATTACTAAAAATATCAGGCGGTTGGAAACAGCCGTCTTTTTAGTTGCAAATATGTCTTATTAGTTATAAAATTAAAGAAGTGTTATAAATAAAGGAGGATGCTATGAGTACTCAAGAAAAAGAATTGGTTGTATTGTGGACTGATGATAATATTACAACAGTAGAAAATATGATTTTTATGTATACATATAATGCAAAAAAGAAAAAATGGTGGGAAGAAGTTACCTTAATCATATGGGGAAGTTCAACGGATTTGGTAGCTAAAAACCAAGATATACAGAAAAAAATCAAGAACATGATAGAAAAAGGTATAAAAGTAAGAGCATGTAAGGCATGTGCTGAAAACTTAAATGCAGTTGAAACCCTCCAAGAATTAGGAGTAGATGTTCTTTACATTGGACAGGATTTAACAAATTATTTAAAAGACGACAAATATAAACTGCTCAGCTTATAGGAGGGGAAATTTGAAATTTGAAGATTATAAATATGAAAAGGTCGATATAAAAAAATTTAGTGAAGAATTCAACAAACACGTTGAAAGTTTTAACGATAGCATTACTTTCGAAGAACAAAATAAAGAAATGACAAAATTAATAGAATTAAGAAACAATTTTGAAACTATGGCTACGTTAGTAGAAATAAGACAATCTATTGATACAAAAGACGAATTTTACGATAAAGAAAAAAATTATTATGACGAAGTTAGACCAATATATCAAGGTCTTGTTACAAATTACTATAAAGCATTGATAAACTCCAAGTTCAAGAGTGATTTAGTTGAGGAATGGGGACAGTGGATATTTAAAATTGCAGAAATGGAAATTAAAACTTACTCAGATGAAATAGTGGATGATTTGAAGCTGGAAAATAGATTATCTACACAATATGCTAAGCTTTTAGCATCGGCAGAAATAAAATTCGATGGTAAAGTATTAAACCTATCTCAGATGGGGCCATATTTACAATCAATGGATAGAAACATAAGAAAAGAATCAGCAGAAAAAGCAACTGAATTTTTCGAGAAAAACGAATCAAAATTTGATGAAATATACGATAAACTTGTAAAAGTTAGAGATAAAATGGCAAAAAAACTAGGGTATGAAAGTTTCACTGAATTAGGTTATCTAAGAATGGGAAGGTCTGAATACGGACCTGAAGAAGTTGCAGTTTTTAGAGACCAGGTACATAAAAATATCGTACCTATAGCAAATAAGATTAGAAAAAAACAGGAAAAAAGACTAGGTTTAGATAAGATTAAATATTATGATGAGCCACTAGAATATTTAACAGGAAATGCAAAGCCTAAAGGTGATAAAGACTGGATGGTAAACAAAGCAAAAAAAATGTATTCAGAATTATCTCCGGAAACAAAAGAATTTTTCCAATTTATGACAGAAAAAAATCTTTTAGATTTAGAAACAAAACCTGGAAAAAGCATGGGAGGATATTGTACATATATACCGGAATATAAATCACCCTTTATATTTGCCAATTTCAACGGAACTTCAGCTGATGTTGACGTTTTGACTCATGAAGCAGGACATGCATTCCAAAACTTTCGAAGTAGAGATTTTAAAATTCCTGAATATATATGGCCAACATTAGAAGCATGTGAAATCCACTCTATGTCAATGGAGTTTATAACATGGCCTTGGATGAAACTGTTTTTTAGAGAAGAAACAGATAAGTACAAATATTCACACTTATCATCAGGTATTCTTTTTATACCATATGGAGTATTAGTAGATGAATTTCAGCACTGGGTATATGAAAATCCCGAAGCAACTCCTACGGAAAGAAAGAAAACATGGAGAGAAATCGAAAAAAAATATCTACCATTAAAGGATTATGATGGAGCGACTTTCTATGAAAGAGGTGGATACTGGTTTAGACAGGGACATATATTTAGAGATCCGTTTTATTACATAGACTATACATTAGCCCAAATATGTGCGTATCAGTACTGGATTAAATTTAACGAAGATAGAAATAGTACTTGGAAAGATTATTTAAAGCTTTGCAATGCAGGAGGAAGCAAACCTTTCTTAGAATTGGTAGAATATGGGAATCTAGAAAGCCCATTTAACAAAGAAACTGTTGAAAATATTTCTACTCCAATTAATGATTGGTTAAGCGGAATAGATGATAGTAAATTTTAAACTTACAACTTAATGTGTAAAATCATTTGACATAAATAAATAATTTTGTTAGTATTATTAAAAATAAAAATTAAATGTATTACAGAGGCCGCGGTTAGTCAAGAGTACCTTATGGGAAAGGGGCAATCGCCGAAACTCACTTTTGTGAGTTGGGACTATACTGAATAAGTATAGTACTGTCTGAAATGGATTACCCGTCTATTTCTTGGAGAGCTTAATACATTTGGGTAAGAAATAGCGAAATATGAAGTCGTGAGTTTTTTACTCATGACTTTTTTTTATATTTTTTAACCAAATCTGTAATACCAAAAAGAGGAGGTATAAAAGATGCTAGGTGAGATTATTCTGGCCTCTATAAAAAAGTTATCTAAATAAAAAATATACTAAAAACACTAAAAAAATTTAGAATAAAACTAGGAGGTCAAAGAGATGATATTTAAAGGAGCAGGAACAGCTTTAGTTACACCATTTGAAAATGGAGAAGTTAATTTCAAAAAATATGGTGAATTAATAGATAAACAAATAGACAATGGTATAGATGCAATTATTACCTGTGGAACTACGGGAGAAGGATCAGCATTAAGTGATGTGGAACATAAACAGGTAATGGAGTACTGTGTGAAAAAAGTTGCAGGAAGAGTACCAGTAATAGCAGGCACAGGCAGTAACGACACTGAATACGGTTTACAACTAAGTCAAGCAGCATGTAAGATTGGTGTGGATGGATTGATGATGGTTACACCTTACTATAACAAAACAACCCAAAGAGGATTGGTTAATCATTTTACTTATATTGCAGATAGAGTAGATAAACCTATAATTCTTTATAATGTGCCTTCCAGAACTGCGATGACTATTGAAGTAGAAACAGCTGTTGAATTATCAAAACATAAGAATATAGTAGCTATGAAAGATGCAACAGGTGATATAGGGTATACAGCAGAACTTTTAAGTAGAGTAGACGAAAACTTCAACGTATATTCCGGGAATGACAATATGATATTACCAGTATTGTCTTTAGGAGGCATAGGAGTAATATCTGTTATATCCAATATTATGCCAAGAGAAGTTCATGAACTTGTCCATGAATTTTTAAATGGGAATATAGGAAAGGCTAAAAAAATACAATTAGATATGATAAGTTTAATAAATGCCCTTTTTGTAGAAGTTAATCCTATACCGGTAAAGACCGCTCTTAATCTTATGGGCTTAAATGTTGGTCCGGTAAGAAAACCTTTATACGATATGGAAGAAAAAAATGTAGAGTTTTTAAAGGAAGAACTTAAAAAAAGATGGCTGGTGATGGAAGAATGACGATAAAAATACTTCTGTTTGGATGCTTCGGTAGTATGGGAAGGGTCATAAGTGAAAAAGTCAAAGAAGATGATAATTTTTCTATAACAGCAGGAATTGATAATTCATATGAAAAAATTGATTTTCCAGTATATAAAAACATTTCTGAAGTTAAGGAAAATGTGGATGTTATAGTAGATTTTTCTTCTCCTAGATCACTAGAAAACATAATAGACTTTGGTATTAAAAATAATATTCCTTTAGTTTTAGCTACGACAGGATATACAGAAATTGAATTACAGATGATAGAAAAAGCTTCTGAAAAAATACCGATTTTTAAAACAGCTAATATGTCATATGGAGTTAACATAATGGCTAAGATACTAAAAGAGATAACTTCTCTGATGGAAAAAGACTACGACATTGAAATAATAGAAAAACATCATAATAAAAAAGTCGATTCCCCTAGTGGTACTGCTAAGATGCTTAAAAATGTAATATCAAGTGAATTGAAGAAAAAACAAGATTATGTTTACGGAAGAATAGGTAGCGATACAAAAAGAAAAAATAATGAGATAGGTATTCACGCAGTTAGAGGAGGTACAATATCAGGAGAACATCTCGTGTTATTTGCTGGAGAAGACGAAGTATTAGAAATAAAGCATAGTGCACAATCAAAAAGGCTATTTGCTAAGGGAGCATTAAAAGCTTCTTCATATATAGTAATGAAAGAAAAAGGTTTGTATAATATGAATGACTTAATTAATGATATCGGAGGTACTAATGAATAATAATCTTACAGATCCATATGAAATTGCAAAATTTATTAAAGATGCAAAAAAAATTACACCGATTAAACTTTATGTTAATGGAAATATAGATGAGATAGATTTTAAAGACTGTAAAGTATTTAAAGGGGAAAGGTCTGCAGTAGTTTTCGGAGAATATGAAAGTATTAAAGAAATATTAGAGATATATAAAGAACAAATAGAAGAATATGAAATGGAATACGACAGGAGAAATTCTGCAATACCCCTACTAGATACTAAAGAGATACAGGCTAGAATAGAACCAGGGGCACTTATAAGAGATAGAGTAAGTATTGGGAAAGGTGCAGTAATAATGATGGGAGCAGTTATTAATATTGGTGCTGAAATAGGTGAAGGAACAATGATAGATATGAATTCTGTTGTAGGTGCAAGAGGTACAATAGGAAAAAATGTACATCTTGGAGCAGGAGCAGTAATAGCAGGAGTTCTTGAACCACCGAGCAAAAGTCCTGTAATTGTAGAGGATGATGTTATGATAGGAGCAAATGCAGTAATTCTTGAAGGAGTAAGAATTGGTAAAGGTTCTGTTATTGCAGCTGGATCTATAGTAATTGAAGATGTGCCGGAAAATTCCGTTGCAGCAGGAGCACCGGCAAAAATAATAAAAACTAAAGATGCAAAAACTATAGATAAGACTAAAATACTTAAAGAATTAAGAGATATGTAAATAAAAAACAATAAATTCAAGATTAAAATCAATAATATTAATATCGAAATGAATAAAACTTAAAAACAAGGCAATTCAAGCCTTGTTTTTTTAATATTATCAATATAATTAATAAATTAATCAATAAAATCAATATAATTAATAAAATAATTAAAAAAATCAATAAAAACTCTTGACAAATTAATAAAATTGATTTATTATATAGACAAATAGAAGAAATTGACGAAATAAATAAAATAAATCAATATAAAAATTAAAATAATTAATGGAGGGTTGAAAATGAAAAATATAATAAGATTAATAGAAGGAACTTTAACTTACAGAAATATAGAATTTAACAAAAGAAATCAAGTTCAAACATATTATGAAATCAGTAAATATAATATATGGTAAAGATTTAAAATTAGGAGGTTTATAATGGGAAGTTTAAGCAAGGATGGGTTGGAAATATACAAAAGAATAGAGTATAATAAAAAAAAGAAACAGATAAATGAATCCTACGCGAAATTAATAAATAATATAAATGATTTGAGGATAAATGGTGAAAGATGAAAATATTAGAAATATTAGATAATTTAGAAAAAAACAATATTACAGTAGATGAAGCAGTAGATGAAATCCTACAATCAGAAGAAGAAATAACTAAAGAAAAAAAAGCAAAATTCTTAAAAATAAAGGTCATAGATGGAGAAGAAGGAAAAAGAATAAATATTCCTCCATTACCATTAGGACTTGTCAGTGGACTAACATCCTTTGGAATATTATTAGGCACAAAATTTTCCGAGGATGAGGATCTTAAAAAAATAAATAGAAAAGACCTAAAAAGAATATTTGATGAATTAAAAAAGCACCCACCTTTCAAACTCGTAGATGTAATTGATGAAAGTGATGGCACAGTGGTGGAAATATATACAAAATAAAGGAGGATACATGAAAAAAGAAGTACTAGGAAGCTGTCCTGTATGTGAATCAGAGTTAAAAGTGACAGAACTTTCCTGTAAAAGATGCGGAACAAAAATTAGCGGTGATTTTGAACTTTGTAAATTTTGCCGATTAGATAAAGAACAAAAATATTTTGCAGAAATGTTTATAAAAAACAGAGGTAATATTAAAGAAATAGAAAAAGAACTTGGAATATCATATCCAACAGTAAGAAGATTACTGGATGAAGTTATTGAAGCTTTAGGATATAAGGAAGAAGCTAAGAAAAGCCAGGTGGATCAAAGCAGTATTTTAGAAAAATTAAGCAAAGGAGAAATTTCTTCAGAAAAAGCATTACAATTATTAAATGGTGAAGAATAATAGGAGGATAATACAATGGAAGAAAAAATTAAAATCTTAAAAATGATAGAAGAAGGAAAAATAACATCAGCAGAAGGAGAGAAGCTACTTGCAGCTATGGAAGATAGAAACACAAAAATAGAAAAGCAGAAAATTGATGGGGCTCCAAAATGGCTTAAGATAAAGGTTTTAGAAGACAAGGAAGATGGTAAGAAAACTAAGGTAAATGTCAACGTACCTATTGCAATAGTAGAAACGGGATTAAAAATAGGAAAAGGATTTGATGATAATTTGGATAAAGCTCTAAATGGAGTTGATTTTAACGACATAATGGAAATGATAAAAAACGGCGCTGAAGGTAAAATAGTGGACATAGAAACAGATGAAGGAGAAACAGTAGAAATTTATATAGAATAGTATTCCCCAAAAAACCTCTAAGAAATTTGGAGGTTTATTTTTTTATAAAAAAATACAGGCCCAGGACCTGTATTTAATATACTGAGTTGAATAAATTAAGTTCTATACATTAAACCTAAAGAGAATAACATCTCCGTCTTTTATGATATAGTCCTTGCCTTCAAGTCTAAGTTTCCCTTCTTCCTTAACCTTAACCATAGAATTAAGTCTATCAAGTTCATCAAAAGAAACTACTTCAGCCCTGATAAAACCTCTCTGGAAATCAGTATGAATCTTACCAGCTCCTTGAGGGGCAGTAGAACCTTCCTTTACAGTCCAGGCTCTTGTTTCCTTAGGTCCTGTTGTTAAGAAGCTTATCAATCCAAGAATTTTATAACTTTTCTTTATAAGCTTGTCTAATCCTGATTCCTTAAGGCCTAATTCTTCTAAAAAGAAACCTTTTTCTTCATCTTCCAATTCGGCTATTTCAGACTCTATTTTTCCACTTAAGACTACTACTTCTGAAAATTCATCATCGGCGTAATCTCTTACTTGATCAACATACTCATTACCATTTTCTAATAAGCTGTCTTCATCAACATTAGCCGCATAAATTACAGGCTTATTAGTTAAAAGATTAAATCCCTTCAATAAAGACTTCTCTTCTGGAGTATAATCAATAGAACGAGCAGGTTTTTCATTTTCTAAAGCTTCAATAACCTTGTTAGTTAAGGTTAATTCTT